>NZ_JANION010000094.1:0-17876 GCF_024610815.1 Mixta sp. | reverse complement strand
CCTGCCAGCCGGGAAGCATCTGGGCCTTTTAGCGCGCTATCTCGCTGCCATCTGACGCTATCCCATTATTTTTCCTGCGTGTTTTGACTTTTTTTTGTCTACCGATATAATCGGCGCTTCATGGTTAGGAGAGAGATATGTTCAGAAGCAACCTTGAAGAAAAACTGTATAAAACGGGTTTTTCTGCTGAGGAAATAGGGAAGCTGCGCGCTAATGCGGAAAATCATTCTACTTCGCTGGAAATCGTACTGGCTGATTTGTCTAAAATTTTCCGTTCCCGCATCTATATTTGCATCGCACTGGTCATTATCTGGATGCTCTCCGTCATCTTTCAGGGGACGCAGCGCGCTCTGCCGCTTGGCGCTTCAATGTTAATAGCGCTTGGTTTAATCGCCTGGTTTACGCCGATAAAGCTCTCGTGGAAATCCTGGCTTTATCAGCGCAGCGTCAAAAAGGCGGCAGGCAAAACCAATTAGGTGTTAACGCGAGCAGGTGGCGCCAGACATAATATCAAGAACACTTTTGCCCTTAAGACCCAGGCTGATGTTCTTTTGTAATCGCTTTGTCTGGCTCAGCTTGTCATAGTTGCGGTAAAAATCTTCGCGCAGTGAATAGAACAGACGCCAGGATTCTTTTTTCTTGATAAGGCCATAAACGCTAAAGGCATTAGCCGCCAGATCAACGGTGTTATAGACGGCTAATCCAGAACAGCGTTCAAATCCCATTGCCTCCGCGCCGCCCATATAGGCATCAGCCAGAAACCCTTCTGTCGTTTTGTTGTCGGTGAACAGGCGCTCGATCTCTTTATCGATCCCGTTAATCCCGTTAACCACCAGAATCCCGCCGGCAACCACGCCGACAGGCGACAGGGTACCGACCAGCAACGCGCCGCCTACGACCTGCGAGGCGGAAGTGGCGATATGAACCCCTGTTATCACGTAGCCTTTGATCTGCTGCTGATGGTCGCGAACAAAATCAATGACTGCGAACACTTTCGCTTTACCAGTTGTCAGTAGCCTGTCCTGGATATGTAGATCGTTTATTTCCGATTTTAAAGCTTCGAGGTAGTTCATGCTTTCAGCGGCGGTTTGCGCCCGGCTGATTAGATTGAGATGCTGTTCGGCGAAGCTTTTTGTATCGCTAATGAATTTATGCAGCGTAGGGCCGTAGTTCAGATGGCGTGAAGATATGGTGTGCGCTAGCTGGTTTAATTTGGCGATTTCATTGCGGGCCATTGCTATATAGCCAGCCTTCTCGGCGGTATTATTAATTAATGAACTCATTTTCCTGTCCTTAAAAAAACGATAAGTGATTTTAATGGTTTTGATCGTTTTAACAACCACTTAATCGTCCCGCTTTTGGCTGCGCAAGCCCCTTTAACATCAGCGCAGCCGATCTCCTTTGACTCCCCCGTAAGCCAGAGTTAAATCCTGCTGACGTGGATTGATACCATACGGCGCTGAACGCCCTGCCAGCGCGCAGACGGATGTACAGGGAGAAAGCGCCTGGCAGGGCACTTTCAGCACATGGAGCGAAACGCAGAAGCAGAGCCGCATACCGCTTAAGGGCGCGCAAATAATATCTGGAGTGTTATCGCTTGCCGCGCTTTATCGAGGCTGACCAACTGAAATCAGCCACCTCACTTTCGGCCAGCGAAGAGGGTTTCTTTTTACGCACTGGTTTTTTAGCCGCCAGCGCTTTTTCCTTCTCATTATTTTGCTTGATGGTCATGACCATTTGCCTGGCTTCGGCGGTAAATTCTTTCTCTTTTTTACCGTCTGGCTCTTTACCAGTACGAAGTTTATATTTCTGCACCAGCCCCCTGAACGTTTCCTCTATAACGGCTCGCTCATTCGCATTAAACTGATCGATGGAAATCATTTTTTTGTCGTTCATGGGATACTTTCCTGATAGTGAACTCACTCACCAGGATAGAGGATGCCTGACCTGAGAACAATGAATCTATGCGAAAGGGGGTAACTAAGGTGAAGAGCGCCTGATAACGCTAATCATTTTTGACTCGATCCTGCCCGGCGGTGTTAAATTCCCGTTGGCTCCAGGCGGGCCGATAACAAAGATAATTCTCTTACGCGCGGCTTGCGCCTTGACTCTGACGAGCACAGCTATGTTTTTCTCTTTCTTAACACGACTGCTGATAATGACGGCGGTGACAGGCAGCTATGCGCTGGCCGCCGATCTGCCGGATATTAACGGGGCGATCCTGACGCCGCCTGCCGAACAGTTCTCGAGGATGCCCTCCGCCTCTGATGCGCAGGCACAGCCGTCTGCGTCTGGGATGCCTTCATCAGAAATGGCCGCCACAGAAACACAACCGTCAGTGGCGGAAACGCCTGATGCTGCGCCATCAGTAACGATCTCTGACGCGCCATCGCCGCCTGCGCCCGCAGAGGGCGAAGGGATAAAGCAGGATCAGGTTATCACTACGGTGTTGCAGGCAATCCGCCAGCATAAGTTGACGCCGCTTGCCAGCGACTGCCTGAGCATGAGCTTCGTCGATGACAGCGACGATCCGGCAAACTATCTGATCGACGTGCGGGAAAACCGTCATAACCCGTCCTGCGGCGGCGATCCTGAGACCGCGCCGCATCTGTTTTTCTTTAAGGCGAGTAAAAAGGACGGCGCATTACAGACCGACGCGGGCGTAGAGCCTGATGATTTTTATCCACTGGAAAACAGCGAGCAGCCTGCCATCGCTGCGCTGACGGCGGCCGATTTCGTCATCCAGGTCAACAGTACCACGCTGGCTTTAGGACAGCCCTGGAATGAGGATGTGATGATGAGCCTGCCGCCGGAACGTACGCAGCAGGCGCAAAATCCGGCGCCGGACGCGGAGGTGCCTTATCGTTATTACCAGCATCGCTATGACGTGCTGGCGCTGACGGTCTCCAATGAAGGTTGGGATCGGCAGCAGCGTAGCGCCGACGATAACTATCTGGGGCAGATTACGCTGCTCGACGCCACGCTGGAGACGCATCGCGGCGCGCGCGTCGGCATGACGGTTGCCGAGCTGGAGCAAAAATATGGCCCTGGCGAGGCGGACGAGCGCAACGGCGAAAGCTGGCTCATCTGGCAGCAGGATGAAAAGGTTATCTCCGCGCGTATCGGCAACGGTCTGGTGACGCAAATAACGCTGAGCCAGTTGCAGCACGCCGCAGACGCGCAGGGATAAGCGCGCACTGAAACGGCCTGACGAGATGATGGAAAAAGTTAGCGGGAAAGCGCACAGCGCGCGCGATTTCGGCCTGCTTTTTTTATGTACTTAAGGTAAGCTATGCGGCCTCATTGTCTGACTTTTCAACATTGTTACACGGGGCCGGCACCAATGTAGACCACTACGCTTTTTAGCAGCGTTCATCTGACAGCACAGCGCCTCTCAGGTTAACTGCATGGTTCTGGCTCCGGGCCCGTCAGTGGGCCCTCGTGAATTAACGGCTGTGTCGCCTGCTATTACGCCGCGCCACGGCATCAACAGAAGAATTCCGATGTCTAATACCCCATTTTTGCAAGAAGTGTCGCGTCGTCGCACCTTCGCTATTATTTCTCACCCTGACGCCGGTAAGACCACCATTACCGAAAAAGTCCTGCTGTTCGGACAGGCGATTCAAACCGCCGGTACGGTAAAAGGCCGCGGCTCCAACCAGCATGCTAAATCGGACTGGATGGAGATGGAAAAACAGCGTGGTATCTCCATCACCACCTCGGTTATGCAGTTCCCGTACCGCGACAGCCTGGTGAATCTGCTGGATACCCCCGGACACGAAGACTTCTCCGAGGATACCTATCGCACCCTGACCGCCGTCGACTGCTGTCTGATGGTGATCGACGCGGCGAAAGGCGTTGAGGATCGCACTCGTAAGCTGATGGAGGTCACCCGTCTGCGCGATACGCCGATCCTGACCTTTATGAATAAGCTGGACCGCGATATTCGCGATCCGATGGAGCTGCTGGACGAAGTCGAGAATGAGCTGAAGATCGCCTGCGCGCCGATCACCTGGCCTATCGGCTGCGGCAAGCTGTTCAAAGGCGTTTATCATCTTTATAACGATGAAACCTACCTGTACCAGTCAGGCAAAGGCCACACCATTCAGGAAGTACGCATCGTTAAAGGGCTGGATAACCCGGAGCTGGATCAGGCGGTCGGCGAGGATCTGGCGGCGCAGCTGCGCGACGAGCTGGAGCTGGTGAAAGGCGCTTCTCACGAGTTCGAGCAGGACGCGTTCCTGCAGGGCGAACTGACGCCGGTCTTCTTCGGCACCGCGCTCGGCAACTTCGGCGTCGATCATATGCTGGATGGATTGGTCTCCTGGGCGCCGGCGCCGATGCCGCGTCAGACCGATACCCGCACCGTTGAAGCAAGCGAAGAGAAGTTCTCCGGCTTTGTGTTTAAAATCCAGGCCAACATGGACCCGAAACACCGCGACCGCGTCGCTTTTATGCGTGTGGTCTCCGGTAAATATGAAAAGGGCATGAAGCTGCGTCAGGTGCGTATCGGCAAAGATGTGGTGATCTCCGACGCGCTGACCTTTATGGCGGGCGACCGTTCGCACGTGGAAGAAGCTTATCCGGGCGATATCATCGGCCTGCATAACCACGGCACCATTCAGATCGGCGATACCTTTACTCAGGGCGAAAATATGAAGTTCACCGGTATTCCGAACTTCGCGCCGGAACTGTTCCGCCGTATTCGTCTGCGCGATCCGCTGAAGCAGAAACAGCTGCTGAAAGGGTTGGTGCAGCTGTCGGAAGAGGGCGCGGTGCAGGTGTTCCGTCCCATCGCCAACAATGACTTGATCGTCGGCGCCGTCGGCGTGCTGCAGTTTGACGTGGTCGTGGCGCGCCTGAAAAGCGAGTACAACGTGGAAGCGATCTATGAATCGGTCAACGTGTCGACAGCGCGCTGGGTAGAATGCAACGATGCGAAGAAATTCGACGAGTTCCAGCGTAAAAACGAGATTAACCTGGCGCTGGACGGCGGCGATAACCTGACCTACATCGCGCCGACCATGGTTAACCTGAACCTGACGCAGGAACGTTATCCTGACGTGGTGTTCCGCAAAACGCGCGAACACTAAAAAGCGGCGCGCCCTTCAGCGGCGCGCGCTTCAGGCCTTGCGGAGCCAGCGTTGCGCTCCGCAGGCGCCTTTTCAGTACCATCGCACACTGTTCTTTCCCGCTTACAGACTCCTCTTAAAAACACCATAAAAACGCCTTCTTACCTGTTTTTTAACCAGAAAAACGAGACGAATGGCGATCCTTGTCTATGCTTAGTTTGTCGGACGCAAAAAGCGGCGGTGACATCACCCCGGCGTTCTTTTCGGCGACATCGTGGTTTGTTGTCGCCACGCTTACGGTTGTGAGTGGAATAACGGATAGAAGGAAGATATCGATGAACAAGACTAAGATTACTAAGACTCTGATGGCTGTGATGGTGGGTTCTGCGCTGCTGAGCGGCTCTGCGCTGGCGGACGAATCCGTATCACAGAAAACGCAGAATACGGCGGATAGCGCAGGGTCCAAAATCGATAGTTCTATGAAAAAAGTCGATGGTTTTATGGATGACAGCGGCATCACTGCCAAAGCGAAAGCGGCGCTGGTAGATGATGAAACGATTAAAAGTACGGATATCTCAGTAGAGACCGAGAAGGGCGTCGTTACCCTGAGCGGTTTCGTGGCTTCTCAGGACCAGGCGGAAAAAGCGGTGGCTCTGGTGAAGAAAGTTGAGGGCGTTAAATCCGTCAATGACAAACTACACGTTAAAGACAGCGAAAAACAGTCAGTTAGCGGTTATGCAGGTGATGCTGCAACGACCAGCGAAATTAAAGCTAAGCTATTAGCGGATGATATTGTGCCGTCCCGTAAAATTAAAGTTGAAACCACCAACGGTGTGGTCCAGCTTTCCGGTGCGGTAGAAAATCAGGCACAGTCTGAACGTGCTGAAAGTATCGCCAAAGCGATTGAAGGCGTGAAAAGCGTTAAAAATGACCTGCAGGTCAAAAAATAATGCTTTTCCGGCGCGGCCCTGACAGGCCGTGCCGTCGCTATCCCGTAAAAGAAGAACATTCATGGGGCTACCCCCTGAATTTGCTGAGTAAGCAGTTCGATTTTAACTATGGTAAAGGAGAGGCTTATGTTTCGTTGGGGTATTATATTTCTGGTAATCGCATTGATCGCAGCGGCATTAGGCTTCGGCGGTCTGGCTGGTACGGCCGCATGGGCAGCTAAGATTGTCTTCGTGGTTGGTATTATCCTGTTCCTCGTCAGCCTGTTTACCGGACGTAAACGTCCCTAGGTAAGCATGTCCTCGATGCTGAACAAAAAGATTCAGTGAATTAACGGAGGCCAGTCATGAATAGCGACATCGTTGCGGGCAAATGGAAACAATGGAAAGGCCAGATGGCGCTGATGTGGGCGGAATGGTTTGACAGCGATGACGCCTGGATGTCGGGAAATAATGACTGGCTCTCCGGAATTTTGCAGGAAGATTACGGCAGGGAGCAGCACGAGGCGACCACCGACAAACACCCACGCTGACTCAGGCTATGGGGATACGCATTCCGGTAACGCCTGGCAACATCGAGGCGTTAGCGCAACGTCCTTTCAAACCCGGCAAAATGGCGCTGGTGTGCGAAGGGGGCGGTCAACGCGGTATCTTTACCGCTGGCGTGCTGGATGAATTTCAGCGAGCCAGCTTTAATCCTTTTCAACTCTATTTAGGCACCTCCGCCGGCGCGCAAAATCTTTCCGCGTTTATCTGCGGCCAGCCAGGCTATGCCCGACGGGTCATCACCCGCTATACCACCAATAAACTCTTTTTCGATCCGCTCCGCTTTGCTCGCGGCGGGCATCTCATCGATCTCGACTGGCTAACCACCATTACCAGCCAGGAGCTGCCGCTGGCGATGGCGCAGGCGGAACAGCTGCTTGCCAGTGGCAGAGAATTCTATATGTGCGCCTGCCGCAGCGATGACTACACCGCCCACTATTTTGCCCCCGACAGCGCTAACTGGCTGGAGCTTATCAAAGCATCCAGCGCCATTCCGGGCTTTTACCGCAGCGGCATTGCGCTGAAAGAGGGCAGCTATCTCGATGGCGGCATTACCGACGCCATACCGGTGCGCGAGGCGGCGCGACGCGGCGCTAATACCATCGTGGTGATCCGCACGGTGCCTTCGCAGATGTTCTATACGCCGGGCTGGATCAAACGCATGGAGCGCTGGTTTAGCGGCAGCCCGTGGCTGAACCTGCTGCAACAGCATGAAAAAAGCTATTATGAGATTCAGCAGTTTATCGAGCATCCGCCCGGCGATCTGCGCATCATTGAAATCTATCCTCCGCGTCCGCTGGCCAGCAGTGCGTTAGGCAGTCGCCTCAGGGCGCTGAATCAGGATTACCATCTGGGACGGCGCTGCGGACGCTATTTCCTCGCCTCGCTGGGGCAGTGGCTGAGCCAGAATGATATGCTGACAAGCCGTCCGATTATCACCCCGCCGGCGCCGGTCGCGAACGAACCAGATAACGTTCCGATAAGTCTGGATGAAGTCGTGAAGAAAAACGCAGAGAATGACGCCGACTACGACAAAGGATCGCTGGCATGAGGTTTATTGATACCCACTGTCATTTTGATTTTCCGCCCTTTACCGATCGTGAGGCGGAAAGCCTGGCGCAGGCGGCACAGGCGGGCGTGGAGCGCATTATCGTGCCGGCAATTGACGCCACGCGTTTCGCGCGCGTTTTGCAGCTAAGCCGACAGCACCCGCCGCTTTATGCCGCGCTCGGTCTGCATCCCATTGTGATTGATCAACACAGCGATGCATCGCTGGAACAGCTGGAGCGGCATCTGCGTCAGCGGCCGGAAAAGCTGGTGGCGATCGGCGAGATCGGCCTCGATCTCTATATGGAAGATCCGCGCTTCGATCGTCAGCAACACTTTCTTGATGCGCAGCTGCGGCTGGCGCGCGATTACGATCTGCCGGTGATCCTCCATTCGCGTCGCACGCACGATAAGCTGGCGATGCATCTGCGGCGTATCGACGTGCCGCGCCGTGGCGTAGTGCACGGCTTTGCCGGCAGCCTGCAACAGGCGCAGGCGTTTATCGCCGCCGGTTACGCGATCGGCGTCGGCGGCACCATTACTTATCCGCGCGCCAGCAAGACGCGCCAGACGATCGCCCGACTGCCGCTCTCTTCGCTGCTGCTGGAAACCGATGCGCCCGATATGCCGCTTAACGGCTTTCAGGGCGAACCTAACCGGCCAGAACGCGTGCGTAACGTGTGGCAGACGCTGTGCGAGCTGCGGGAGGAGCCGCCGGAAGAGATTGCCGACACTATCGCCGCCAATAGTGCGCGCCTGTTCCAGCTGAGCTAACGGATCGGCAGGCCGCTCATCGGTTAAAAAGGGCAAATGTGATAATTCTCACATTTGCCCTTCTGCGTTATGATACGCGGATAAAGCGGTTCCGGTTGCGACCTGTCGCGCTTTTTTGTGACTAAAATCACAGTGAATGTAAATATGACGGTAACGTTCCTTAATTAATTGTGAGCTTACGCACAACAATGAGTCTGCCCGTGGTGTTAAAATCGTAACATCAAAGCGAAACAGCATCGCTGGCAAGGTGAGATGGATCTCAACCCTCTTCAAGGAACCAAGACCTCGTGTTGAGTCTTCCACTGGCGGAAGCTCACTGAATTTGTCTGGAGAGCATTATGACTGATGTAACCGCTGCCGCGCTGCGTGCGCTGAAACTGATGGATCTGACCACCCTTAACGACGATGACACCGATGCGAAAGTGATCGCGCTGTGCCATCAGGCAAAATCCCCGGCGGGCAATACGGCCGCAATCTGCATTTATCCACGTTTTATTCCGGTTGCGCGTAAAGCGCTGCGCGAGCAGGGCACGCCCGATATCCGTATCGCCACCGTCACCAATTTTCCGCACGGTAACGATGATATCGATATCGCGCTGGCGGAAACCCGCGCGGCGATCGCCTACGGCGCCGATGAAGTGGACGTGGTCTTCCCTTATCGTGCGCTGATGGCGGGCGACGCCGATACCGGCTTTAAGCTGGTGAAAGCGTGTAAAGAGGCTTGCGCGGCGGCTAACGTGTTGCTGAAAGTCATTATCGAAACCGGCGAGCTGAAAGAAGAAGCGCTGATCCGTCAGGCTTCTGAAATCGCTATCGATGCGGGCGCCGACTTTATCAAAACTTCTACCGGTAAAGTGCCGGTCAACGCCACGCCGGAAGTGGCGAAAATCATGATGGAAGTGATCCGCGATAAAGGCGTTAAAGATCGCGTAGGCTTTAAGCCTGCCGGCGGCGTGCGCACGGCGGAAGACGCCGCGCGCTATTTGCAGCTGGCCGACGATATTCTGGGCAGCGACTGGGCCGACGCGCGCCACTTCCGCTTTGGCGCCTCCAGCCTGCTGGCCAGCCTGCTAAACGCGGCGGGCTACCAGAGCACGAGCAGCGCCAGCAGCTACTGATTCTCCTTTCACAACAGCGGGCGTCCGCCGCCCGCTAAATATATCTGTTCTGCACAATTGGATCGGGACACCAGGCCTGACAGCGATCCGTTAAACAGGGGGTTACCTTGTTTCTACCACAAGAAATAATTCGAAAAAAACGTGACGGACACGCCCTGAGCGAAGAAGAGATCCGCTTCTTTATCAACGGCGTGCGTGATAACACCGTGTCGGAAGGGCAGATCGCCGCGCTGGCGATGACCATCTTTTTCCACGATATGACTCTGTCGGAACGGGTGGCGCTGACCATGGCGATGCGCGATTCCGGCACGGTGCTGAACTGGCAGGCGCTGAACCTGAACGGCCCGGTAGTGGATAAGCATTCTACCGGCGGCGTGGGCGACGTGACCTCGCTGATGCTCGGTCCAATGGTGGCCGCCTGTGGCGGCTACGTGCCGATGATCTCCGGGCGCGGGCTGGGTCATACCGGCGGTACGCTCGATAAGCTGGAGGCGATACCTGGCTTCGATATTTTCCCCAGCGATACACGCTTCCGCGAGATGATTAAGCAGAATGGCGTCGCCATTATCGGCCAGACGAATTCGCTGGCGCCGGCAGATAAACGCTTTTACGCCACGCGCGACATTACCGCCACCGTCGATTCGATTCCCCTGATCACCGCCTCGATTCTGGCGAAGAAGCTGGCCGAAGGGCTGGATGCGCTGGTGATGGACGTGAAGGTGGGATCGGGCGCCTTTATGCCGACCTTTGAACTTTCCGAACAGCTGGCGCAGGCGATCGTCGGCGTCGCCAACGGCGCGGGCTGCAAAACCACGGCGCTGTTGACCGATATGAATCAGGTGCTAGCCTCCAGCGCCGGCAACGCGCTGGAAGTGCGCGAAGCGGTACAGTTCCTGACCGGCAGCTACCGCAATCCGCGCCTGCTGGAAGTGACCATGGCGTTGTGCAGTGAAATGCTGCTTTCCGGCGGGCTGGCGAAAGATGACGCCGAGGCGCGGCAGAAACTGCAACAGGTGCTGGATAACGGTCGCGCGGCGGACATCTTCGCCCGTATGGTCGCGGCGCAGAGCGGACCCAACGATTTTATTGAACAGATTGACCGCTATCTGCCAGCGCCGATGCTGAGTAAAGCGGTTTACGCCGACGCGCCCGGCATCGTCACCGCGATGGATACGCGCGCGCTTGGTATGGCGGTCGTGGCGTTAGGCGGCGGCCGTCGCCGCGCCAGCGACGCCATCGATTACAGCGTCGGCTTTAGCGAAATGGCGCAGCTGGGCGATCGCGTGGATGGCGAACGGCCGCTGGCGGTGATTCATGCCGACAGCGAAGAGCGCTGGCAGGAAGCGGCGCAGGCGGTGAAGGCCGCCGTTACGCTCGGCGATCAACCGCCTGCCGCCACGCCGGTTATCTATCGCCGCATCGGCTAAAGGGGCTGGCTGCGAGACGCTGGCGGGAAAGCGCATGCGCAAGTCGCAGGCGCTAAAAATGCCGGAAAGGGCGCGGCTGGCTTGAAGTATGACCGGGATAGCCGTCATACTGTTCTGATCGCTTTTTTATATTTTCTCATCGCGCTAAGGCGCAGGAGAGTCACATGAAACGTGTATTTATCATGGTGCTGGACTCCTTCGGGATCGGCGCCAGTAAAGACGCTGAAAAATTCGGCGATACCGGTTCAGATACGCTGGGCCATATCGCTAAAGCCTGCTTTAACGGCGAGGCTGACCAGGGGCGCAAAGGCCCGCTGCATCTGCCGAATCTGACGGCGTTGGGATTGGGAAAAGCGGCGGAAGCCTCTACCGGCACCTTCCCGCCGGGCCTGGACCCGAACGCGAAAATTATCGGCGCATACGCCTACGCCAGCGAGCTATCGTCAGGCAAAGATACGCCGTCAGGCCACTGGGAAATCGCCGGCGTGCCGGTGCTGTTTGACTGGGGCTACTTCAGCGACACCGAAAACAGTTTCCCGCAGGAACTGCTGGATAAGCTGGTGGAGCGCGCCGATCTGCCGGGCTATCTCGGCAACTGCCATTCATCCGGCACGGTGATTCTGGATAAGCTCGGCGAGGAGCATATGAAAACCGGCAAGCCGATTTTCTACACCTCCGCCGACTCGGTATTCCAGATCGCCTGCCATGAAGAGACCTTCGGCCTGCAACGCCTGTATGATCTGTGCGAGATTGCCCGCGAGGAGCTGGATAAAGGCGACTACAACATCGGCCGCGTAATTGCGCGTCCATTCGTGGGCGATAAAGCAGGCAACTTCCAGCGTACCGGCAACCGTCACGATCTGGCCGTTGAGCCGCCATCGCCGACCATCCTGAAAAAACTGGTGGAAGAGAAGCAGGGCGAGGTGATCTCCGTTGGTAAAATCGCAGATATCTACGCGCACGTCGGCATCACTAAAAAAGTGAAGGCGACGGGTCTGGACGCGCTGTTCGATGCGACGGTGAAAGAGATGGCGGAAGCGCCGGACAATTCCATCGTCTTCACCAACTTTGTGGACTTTGATTCCACCTGGGGCCACCGCCGCGACGTGGCCGGTTACGCTGGCGGCCTGGAGCTGTTTGACCGTCGTCTGCCGGAGCTGATGGCGCTGGTGAAAGAGGGCGACATCCTGATCCTCACCGCCGACCACGGCTGCGACCCAACCTGGCACGGCACCGATCATACCCGCGAACATATTCCGGTGCTGATCTACGGACCAGGCGTTAAACCGGGCTTCCTCGGCTACCGCGAAACCTTCGCGGATATCGGTCAGACGGTAGCGAAATACTTCGGTCTTTCCGATATGGAATATGGCAAAAGCATGCTGTAATACGCGGCTTTCACTTTAACGCCAGCCTGCGGGCTGGCGTGTTTTATTTTTTCAAGGAATAACGACAATGGCTACGCCTCATATTAATGCTGAAATGGGTGATTTCGCGGACGTGGTTCTGATGCCGGGCGATCCGCTGCGCGCTAAGCATATCGCGGAAACCTTTCTGGAAGATGCGGTTGAAGTGAACAACGTGCGCGGCATGCTGGGCTATACCGGCACTTATAAAGGCCGTCGCATCTCTGTGATGGGTCATGGCATGGGCATTCCTTCCTGCTCCATCTATGCAAAAGAACTGATCACCGAATTTGGCGTGAAGAAGATCATTCGCGTCGGCTCCTGCGGCGCGGTGCGCGCCGATGTGAAACTGCGCGACGTAGTGATCGGCATGGGCGCCTGCACTGATTCTAAAGTGAACCGTATGCGCTTTAAGGATCACGATTTCGCGGCCATCGCCGATTTCGAAATGGTGCGCAATGCGGCGGACGCGGCAAAAGCGCTGGGCATCGAGGCGCGCGTGGGCAACATTTTCTCCGCTGACCTGTTCTATACGCCGGACCCGCAAATGTTCGACGTGATGGAGAAGTACGGCATCCTCGGCGTGGAGATGGAAGCGGCGGGCATCTATGGCGTGGCGGCGGAGTTCGGCGCGAAAGCGTTGACCATCTGCACCGTTTCCGACCATATCCGTACGCACGAGCAAACCACGGCGGCGGAGCGTCAGACCACCTTCAGCGACATGATCAAAATCGCGCTGGAGTCGGTGCTGCTGGGCGACAAAGCCTGATAAACCCACCGGGCGAGCCTCGCTCGTCCGGTTATCTTTTCTGTTCTTCGCGTGTTGCCGCCTTTTATTCCTGACACACCTTTTCGCTACGACTTTTCCGTTAAGGGCGTCTCATCCTGCTCGTCGTCATCTTCTTTTACCGGCGTGCTGGCGGTCAACAGGAAGGGAGATTGCTGCCAGCGGGTGCGGCGATCGCGCAGCAGCGTGCGGGTGAGGATAATGCCGATAGCCAGCGCCAGCAGCATCATCAGGCGCAAGATATTGGTGGTGTTGTCCACCTGCTTGGCTTCGGTGACTAATACGTGGGTATCGAGTGTCACGCGCAGAAAGCCCTGCGGGCCGTCGCTGTTCGCGAGCGGCTGCACCAGCTGATGGTTAAAATAGCTGCCCGCGCGTTTGCCATCCAGCGCCAGGCGATCGCGCACGCTGATGCCTTCGCCGCTGCGCGCCACTAACGAGCCTTCGCTGTCGTAAACCGAGGCGTCAAGGATGCGGCTGTTTTCCGTTATCTGCTTCAGGATGGCGACAATCTGCGCGCGATTTTCATCCTCGTTATCCATCAACGGCGTCAGCGTAAAGGCGACCTGACGGGTCAGGGTGCGCGCCAGATCTTCAACCTGCTCGGAGCGCGCCATCTGGTGCCCCAGGCTGAACCAGGAAGCGCCCTGCATCAGCACAACCAGCAGCGTAAGAGAGATCAGCACAATAACCGTGCGGTGCAGACGAAATTTGAGCCGGGATTTAGCCATTTCCAACCTTACTTCCTGAACAACAGAGGGGAGCCTGTTTTTGCGACTTTATGTTGCCAGAAGCGCGGCTGACAAGGTAGCCTCTTGCGAGGTTTTCTCTACAGGCTGTGGCCCGGCACGGATGTCAACAGAACGTCCTCTGATGGCGGCAGCCGATCATCTTCCCGACAGGAGCTGTAATGCCTAATCGTTTGACCTGGTGCGACCTGCCTACCGACGTTTCTCTCTGGCCAGGCCTGCCTCTTTCACTGAGCGGCGATGAAGTGATGCCGCTGGACTATCGCGCCGGGCGTACCGGTTGGCTGCTTTACGGGCACCAGCTTGATAAGGAGCGCCTGACGGCGTATCAACACCAGCTGGGAGCGGCGATGGTGATTGTCAGCGCCTGGTGCGTTGATGATTATCAGGTGATCCGCCTGGCGGGCTCGCTGACGCCGCGCGCCACCCGGCTCGCTCACGAGATGGGGCTGGACGTGGCGCCGCTGGGGAAAATCCCGCACCTGAAAACGCCGGGCCTGCTGGTGATGGATATGGACTCGACGGCGATTCAGATCGAATGCATTGATGAAATCGCGCGTCTGGCGGGATGCGGCGAGCAGGTGGCCGAAGTAACCGAGCGGGCGATGCGCGGCGAGCTGGATTTCACCGCCAGCCTGCGTCAGCGCGTGGCGACGCTGAAAGGCGCCGACGCCAATATTCTTAAACAGGTGCGCGACGCGCTGCCGCTGATGCCGGGCTTATGCACGCTGGTGCAGAAGCTGCAGGCGCTGGGCTGGCAGGTGGCGATCGCTTCCGGCGGCTTCACCTTTTTCGCCGAATACCTGCGCGACAGGCTGCATCTGGCGGCGATTGTCGCCAACGAGCTGGAAATCCGCGACGGCCTGCTGACCGGCGAAGTCATCGGTCCGGTGGTCGATGCGCAATATAAGGCGACGACGCTGGCGAAGCTGGCGCAGCGTTACGCTATTCCTGTTGAACAAACGGTGGCGATTGGCGACGGCGCCAACGATCTGCCAATGATTAAGGCGTCGGGGTTAGGCATCGCCTACCACGCCAAGCCGAAAGTAAACGAACAAACCGAAGTGACGATTCGGCATGCCGATCTGATGGGCGTCTTCTGCATCCTCAGCGGCAGCCTGAATCACGAGACCCGATAATCGAGGAGTTGAGTTGGCCAAAGCGGTAAAACGTGCCTTCGTCTGCAATGAATGTGGCGCAGACTATCCGCGTTGGCAGGGGCAATGCAGCGCCTGCCACGCCTGGAACACTATCACCGAAGTGAGGCTTGCGGCCTCGCCTGCGGCGGCGCGCAATGAGCGTCTTTCCGGCTATGCCGGCACCGCTGGCGCCAGCCGCGTGCAGAAGCTGTCGGAAATCAGTCTGGAGGCGCTGCCGCGCTTCTCCACCGGCTTTAAAGAGTTCGACCGCGTGCTGGGCGGCGGCGTGGTGCCGGGCAGCGCTATTCTGATCGGCGGCAGTCCGGGCGCCGGTAAAAGTACCCTGCTGCTGCAAACCCTCTGTAAGCTGTCGGTGGATATGAAAACGCTTTACGTCACCGGCGAAGAGTCGTTACAGCAGGTGGCGATGCGCGCGCATCGCCTCGGCCTGCCGACCGATAACCTGAATATGCTGTCGGAAACCAGCATCGAGCAGATCTGCCTGATCGCCGAGCAGGAGCAGCCGAAACTGATGGTGATCGACTCCATTCAGGTCATGCATATGGCGGAGATTCAGTCTTCGCCAGGCAGCGTAGCGCAGGTGCGTGAAACCGCCGCTTATCTGACGCGCTTCGCCAAGACGCGCGGCGTGGCGATTATTATGGTCGGCCACGTCACCAAAGATGGCTCGCTGGCCGGTCCGAAAGTGCTGGAGCACTGTATTGACTGCTCCGTGCTGCTGGACGGCGACGCCGATTCCCGTTTCCGCACGCTGCGCAGCCATAAAAACCGCTTCGGCGCGGTGAATGAGCTGGGCGTATTCGCCATGACCGAGCAGGGGATGCGCGAAGTCAGCAACCCGTCGGCCATCTTCCTGTCGCGCGGCGACGAGGTGACTGCCGGCAGCTCGGTAATGGTGGTCTGGGAAGGCACCCGGCCGCTGCTGGTGGAGATTCAGGCGCTGGTGGACCACTCGATGATGGCCAACCCGCGCCGCGTCGCGGTCGGGCTGGAGCAGAATCGTCTGGCGATTCTGCTGGCGGTGCTGCATCGTCACGGCGGCCTGCAAATGGCGGATCAGGATGTGTTCGTCAACGTGGTGGGCGGGGTGAAGGTCACCGAAACCAGCGCCGACCTGGCGCTGATGCTGGCGATGGTCTCCAGTCTGCGCGATCGACCGCTGCCGCAGGATTTGGTTATTTTTGGCGAAGTCGGGCTGGCAGGCGAGATCCGCCCGGTGCCGAGCGGACAGGAGCGTATCTCTGAAGCGGCCAAGCATGGCTTCCAACGCGCGATCGTTCCTGCGGCTAATGCGCCGAAGAAAGTGCCAGCGAATATGAAGGTTTACCCGGTGAAAAAGCTGGCTGACGCGCTGGCGATTCTGGATGAGTTATAATTTTCACCGCAGGGATTAACCTGTCGTTGGGGTGGGCCTTAGCCCACCCCTTTTTGCAGGAGGCATTATGTCATCATTTGAATATCTGAAAACCGCCATTCGTCAGCAGGGGCACACGCTACAGCAGGTAGCGGACGCCAGCGGCATGACGAAGGGCTATCTGAGCCAGCTGCTCAACGCCAAAATTAAAAGCCCCAGCGCGCAAAAGCTGGAAGCGCTGCACCGCTTTCTGGGACTGGCCTTTCCGCGTCGTGAGAAGCGGGTCGGCGTGGTCTTCGGCAAGTTCTATCCTCTGCACACCGGGCATATTTATCTGATTCAGCGCGCCTGCAGCCAGGTCGACGAATTGCATATTATTATGGGCCACGATGAGCCGCGCGATCGTCAGCTGTTTGAAAACAGCGCCATGTCGCAGCAGCCGACCGTCAGCGATCGCCTGCGCTGGCTGTTGCAGACGTTTAAGTATCAAAAAAACATCCGCATCCATGCGTTTAACGAAGAAGGCATGGAGCCTTATCCGCACGGCTGGGATGTCTGGAGTGCAGGCATGACCGCCTTTATGGCGGAAAAGGGCATCGAACCGAACTGCGTCTATACCAGCGAAGAACTGGACGCGCCGCAGTATCGTCAGCATCTCGGCATTGAGACGATAGTCATCGATCCCAGACGTTCCTTTATGAATATCAGCGGTGCGCAAATTCGCCAGAACCCTTTCCGCTATTGGGAATATATTCCTACTGAAGTTAAGCCGTTTTTCGTGCGCACCGTAGCGATACTTGGCGGCGAATCAAGCGGCAAATCGGTGCTGGTGAACAAGCTGGCCAATATCTTCAATACCACCAGCGCCTGGGAGTATGGCCGCGACTATGTTTTTTCCCACCTGGGCGGCGATGAGATGGCGCTACAATATTCGGATTATGACAAGATCGCGCTGGGCCACGCGCAGTATATCGATTTCGCGGTGAAGTACGCCAATAAGGTGGCGTTTATCGATACGGACTTTGTTACCACGCAGGCGTTCTGCAAAAAATATGAAGGGCGCGAACACCCCTTTGTTCAGGCGCTGATCGACGAATATCGTTTCGATCTGGTGATCCTGCTGGAGAACAATGTTCCCTGGGTAGCGGACGGTTTACGCAGTCTCGGCAGCTCGGTCGATCGGCGCGAGTTTCAGGATCTCTTAATAAAAATGTTGAATGAAAATCAGATAAAATATGAACACGTAACAGAAGACAGTTACGATGAGCGTTTTCTGCGCTGTGTGGAACTGGTAAGAAACATGCTAGAAAACGGTAAGTAAACGGTTTTTCAGGCTGGCCGTAGAGGAATACTGCCAGCGCTGGTTTTTAATTCGGAATGTTCTCATTGTTATTTACCCTCCTGTAATTCAGCTTAATAGTTTAGTTTTCAAAATAGATTTTCGGCTTTTTCGGTTTAATTTTTTTCAGGAAAAAGAGGCCTGTTTCAC
>NZ_JANION010000027.1:0-5131 GCF_024610815.1 Mixta sp. | reverse complement strand
CTCGATTATGTAGCAAATGAATTTAGGGAAAAAGATGTCAACATCTTCATGAAGAATAACTATGCCTTCGGCGGCAATAATTGCAGCCTGGTGGTAAGTATGAAACCCGCCTCCGTGCCGGTAACCTCTTATGAAGCGAAGCGGGTGGTTATTTCCGGTATTGGCGCCGTTTCCGCCATTGGCCATACGTTTAATGAAATCGCGGACTTTATCTGGTCGCAGAATCGCTCTATTGAGCTCCAGCCCGTTAAGTTTCATAGCGATACGCTTGAGGAAGCCAGAGAGTTATTACGCGTGCTGGTTGAGACGCGGCAGCTGGAAGAATTACTGGGCGCTGAATATTCCTGCAATACACAGCCATTACCCGAGGAGAGAGAAAATTTTAAAACCTTCCGGATCGCGCATCTTGAGCCGCGAAAATATTTACGGCGCTACGATGCGCGCAAAGCCACCAACGGCGGAACCTACGCGCTGGTTGCGCTGGCCGAGGCGTTGAATAGCGGCAGGCGTAAAATCAGGAAAGAGGGTAATGAATTTGGCTTGATCATGGGCATGTGCCGTGGCCCGCAGGAAACGACCTATAAATATCTGCAAAGTCTGAAGCCAGATCCGCGCAAAGTGCGTACCTCGGAGTTCCCCGGTTCGCTGATGAATGCAATCGCCACCTTCTGCGGTATTTCTGAGGGAATCAAAGGTTACACCACGACGCTGGCGACCGGAGAGAATGCCGCGCTGGGTGCGTTAACCTACGGTTATGAACTGGTACGCCAGCAACTTCAGCCGCAGGTCATTGTAGGGGGCGCCGATGAATATTTCCCGTCGATGTCGCTCTATATGGACGCCGTTACTCAGAAACTACATATGACCTCGGAGGCGAGCGATTATCAGATCTACAGCAGGGATGCAAAAGGATCTATTCCAGGCGAAGGGGCATGTATGCTGCTGCTGGAGACGCCGGAAACGGCTGAAGCGCGCGGTATCGATGTGCTGGCGGAAATTGCAGGTTATGGTAAATCAAACAGCATCAGCTATTTTGATGCCGCCCAGCTAAGTGAAAAATCAGCGGCGTTGGCGCTGGCAATAAGGCGGGCGTTGGCAGATGCCGGTACCGCGCCGCATGAGATCGATCTCGTCTGCGGTAGCAGCAACGGCAGCAAAGAGAGCGCGCAAATTGAAATCGAGGCGTTCTGTCAGATATTTCAGCAGGAAAACCCCCGGGTGCCGGTGGTGAACTACAACGCTTTTTTCGGCTTTATTGAATCTTCCGCAGGGTTAATGAACCTGGCTGTGATTATCGACTGTATTAAGAGACAGGCGGTACCTGCTATCCCCTATACGCAGGAGTTTTGCGATGACCGCCTTAACTTTGTGCGCAGCCCACTAAAAGTAACGCTAAAGCAGGTTTTACTGGTAGGGGCGACCGAAGGGGGAAACTATTATGCATTTGTCATCAAAGCATGAGGCGTTGGATAACGCAGCGTTTATTTGCGGCTACAGTGCCCATTTACCTTTTGCTGCCAGCAGCGAAGCGTTAATCGAAAACCTTAAACAAGGTAAACGCGTCAATAAAAGCAACTGGTTCGCTTCAGATAAAGAGGCGATAAAGTGCGGGTTTAACAAAAATAAAACTGTGGCCCGGCTGACGCATAAAGAGCACAGCCCGCTGGAGCAGCTTGATCGCCTGATCGAAGAGGCGCTTGCACAGGCGAAGCTGAATACACGCTGCCTGGCGGGGGAAAATGTCCGGGTCTATTTAACCGGGCTTGGTCCCCGTGTTGATATAAAAGAGTACAGGTATTTCTACGACTACAACGATATTGACGATCTCAGGCTGGCAACATCGCTGAAAAGCCTTCACGCCTCTAATATGTCGCAGGATCGTCTGGCGCAGGCTATAGCACAAAAATATTGCCTGCAACATCTGCCGCCTAATTTACACTGCACCAGTAATTCTTCGCTGGCAGCAGTCCATATCGGCTGTCAGGCGATAGAAAAGGGTGGCGTTGATCTGGTAATGGTAATCAACTGTTCGGAAATTAAAACCCAGGATTTGTGGTTTCTTGAAAGCCAGTCAATGCTGGCCAGCGATGTGGTGCAGCCTTTTGGCGAAAATAGCAAAAGCGTATTATTTGCCGAAGGTTTCTGCGTTATGTTACTTGAGGGGGGCAGGCATCGCCAGGCGCGCCAGAAAAAAGGGGGCATCAGGCTGCGCTCCGCCTATACGCAAATTAGCGCCAAAAGAAGCAATGATGCCGCTTATTTAACCAGTAATATCTTAAAGGTTATGCACAGCATTATGGCTGCGACGGAAGTAACCTGTGATGATCTTTGCGCGGTGATACCTCATGCCAATGGATCGGAAATAAGCGATAAAGCTGAGGCCAGGGCGTTAGCTATGCTGCTGGAACAGCATCCGGTTCCCGTTTTAGCTTATAAAGGCCAAATTGGATATACCGCTACCGGATCGGGTATTATTGATTTAATTATCGCTCATCATACTTTATGTCATGGCGAATTGCTTCCACCCGTAACAAATGATGTGATTATCAAAGAAATTTCTCAATATATGCTGCCCGAAAAAGGTGTCATGAAGCATCATAAACATCATCTGCTAAAAACGGGCGTAGGCGTGGATGGTTCCGTTATCGGCTTAATGCTTTCTAATTATGAATAGTGGAACGGTGAGTATGGACCAGATCTACTTATCCTCTTTTGCAATGCTTGAGCCTGAAGACGATTTTTATTTATATTCTCCCAGTTGGCTGAATGTATGGGAGTCATATCACCATAACAAATCATTAAAAGCCACTCAGGCTCAGGCGTGGAACCTTAAACGTTTTGGTACCGTAAAAGATACCTATGCCGGGGAAATGATCAGATCGCCCGGTTATATGAAATATATTGAGGCGATGGAGCAGGCAGCAGATCTCGCCTTACAAAAAATGACAGCAAAAGAGCGGATGCTGTTAATGAGATCGCGTACGGCATTTATTTATATAGATTCATGGGGAGAATCGGGATTATTTGAAGATATTTCCAGCATGATGCATGTTACCCTGATTGATACGTTACCGAAAAATCTGCTGAAAATTTTTTCGGTTAAAAACTTCACCTGCAAAATACGCGGTGAAAAACAATCCCTGATGCAAGCAATAAGGCTGGCTCAGGATTATCTGAACTGGGATGTTTTCGATTTCGTGGTTATTTGCGGTGCTTATCGCGCCATACCGATTTTAATTTTTAGCGAAGAAGAGGGCGCGGCTACCCGTAAAGAAAAACCTCAGCGCATCAGGTCTAACATGTGCGTTGAGCGCGTTGGCTGTTTTATTTTCAGTCAGCGGGAGAGCCCGCTTAAGATCGGCTGCGGTAGCTGGGTGATGCCGCACCGGAATGAAACCGGCAACGCAGAGCCGCTCATCGGCGAAGCCGAGCTCAGTCTGGTGTCGATGGCAGGCTTGAGCAACAGCAAACTCAGTGTAACGCTCGCCAGCGCGCTACAGGCCGCAGGCGCTGAAACGATCAATCTTAGCGATCGCTATGGCAGCAGCGGCTGCCTTACGCCAGCGCTAAGCTGGATATACCTTGAGCAGCACGTTAACAGTTCAGCAAAAATGCGCACCATCGTACCGGACCATCTGGGCGGGTATAACTACTTTGATAGCTGGTATTGTTAACCAGATTAACAGGAAGCATTATGGCGAACGCTATTAAGGAACTGCCGGCAATTTTTCTGAGTGGTATTAATAAAAGCTTTGGCAGCAATGAAAATAAAGTTGAAGCATTGAAAAATATCAACCTGGAAATAGCCAGTGGTGAGTTTATCGCCCTGTGCGGACCTTCCGGCAGCGGTAAAAGCACTTTGCTCAATATCCTTTCAGGCATCGATCATCCCACTTCCGGGACGGTGATGTTTCTGAATAAAGTGCTTAACAATCTTAATGAAAATCAGCTTTCCCTGATCAGATGTCAGCATCTTGGATTTATTTTTCAGTTTTTTAATCTGATCCCGGTTTTAAATGCTTTTGATAATATTTTTTATCCGCTGATCCTGAACGGCAACTACAGTAAAAAAGAAGCGCAGGCGCGCGCATCGCACTATTTAAACAGTGTAGGACTCAGTCATATGGCAGATCGTAAGCCGGGCCAGCTATCGGGCGGTCAGCAGCAGCGGGTCGCTATCGCCAGAGCGCTGGCGCATGATCCGACGGTAGTAGTGGCTGATGAACCTACCGGTAATCTGGATCTGGCGACCGGCGATGCGGTTTTAGATCTGCTGATGAAAATTAATGAAGAAACCAAAACGACATTTATTATCTCGACGCATTCGACCCAGCTAAAGGAACGGGCCAGGCGTGTTGTTGAAATCAAGGATGGAGAATTAGTCAGTGACGCTGAAAACTAAGCTGCGCCTGTTGTTTTGCGTTTTTTTTCTGCTATTTGATCTCCGGGCGGCCGCTGAAACTTCTTTGCCTGCGGTGGAAAAGGTAGTGCAACAAAAATTTCCGGCTAAATGGAGTGAGCTGCAAAAAACTACGGATAGCTTGTGGCGCGAATATCGTGAAAAGGAAAATATTATTTCGCTGATATTCTATTCATACGGGATGCTGAAATTAGCTAATCACTATAATACGATAAACGATCTGGTTAATGCAGCCGAATATGCCAAGCTGGGTTTTTTTTACCTCGACGAGGCGGTAGATCTGTATGAAAACGATCTACGCGTGCGTTATCTGCGCGCGCGCGTTGATGCCTGGCTGCCCGGCAGCCTGGGACGCTGTATTATTGCAATAAATGATACGGAATTATTACTGAAATCAGCAGCGCGCTACGGTAAAGAAATAACCGATAATATTAATTACATGCGTTACCATGCGCTTAAAAGCTGTAAGGAAGATAAACAGGCTGATGCGCTGCTTGCGCAGATAGCAGGCAATAAACCGAAGACAGAGTCAGGCTCACCAGAGAGTAATGCTGCGTCTGAATGGGATGTGAGCGAGGTCCGGCAGATCATATTGCCGTTAGTGAGGGATGCACATGATTAGCGCCAGGGAAGGAATGGTTTTTTTTGCAGCACTGGTTTTGGCGATGGTGCTTTATTGCCTTTTTTTCAGGCTTCAGGATGCTAAGTTTG
>NZ_JANION010000091.1:0-2423 GCF_024610815.1 Mixta sp. | reverse complement strand
GCGTTAAACGCGTCGGTCATGAAAAAATAGCGATATTTATCACTTTTTCTTCACGACGCACTGGACAAAACGCGCAGCAATTGCTGTACTTAACCCCGACACAGTTTAGTGTCCATTTTTCATGTAAAGGTAATATAGATGTCCAAGATCAAAGGTAACGTTAAGTGGTTTAATGAGTCCAAAGGATTCGGCTTCATTACTCCGGAAGATGGCAGCAAAGACGTATTCGTACACTTCTCTGCTATCCAGAGCAATGGTTTCAAAACTCTGGCTGAAGGTCAGCGTGTAGAGTTCGAAATCACTGACGGCGCAAAAGGCCCATCTGCTGCTAACGTTATCGCTCTGTAAGTTAACAGTCAGAATTTTAAAAACCCGCCTCCTGGCGGGTTTTTTTTCGCCTGAGTTTAACGATAAACGTACAGGGCGACAAAGAAAATCAGAGAGAAACAGCTCAGCATCAATGCAAAAAGTTCAGAAAAGCACTGCGGTATCATGTTTTTCATTTCATCGTCCACCTCATCAACCTTTTGCTCAGTTTGTCAGCGCAAGATTAAGGAAACATTAATTGTTGCGCCGCTGCACATAAAAAGCATTCGTCACGTTTTGCAATCACCATTGCCTTGCTTCAACGCCTTCGCTGCGGCTATAAACAGATATCCCCTACGCGTCCGGCGTACCTGAAGGAGTCGCCATGAATATTCGCCCAGCTCAGCCTGAAGACCGCTTTGCTCTTATCTCGTTACTGAATGAATTGGGCTACGGTAATACCGATAGCTTTATGGACAGACGTCTGCGTCAGCTTACAGATCATCCCGATGAGGTTCTGCTGGTGGCGGAAGATCGCCAAACCGTGCTTGGTTTCTTGTCGCTGCACTTTATTCCGCAGCTGGCGCTGGAGGGCGACTTTGCCCGCATCAGCTACTTCTGTATCGCGGAAGGCGAGCGCAGCAAAGGATTGGGACAGCATCTGTTACAGTATGCCGAGCAGCTGGCGCGCGAACGCGGCTGCGACCGCCTCGAAGTGCATTGCCATGAGAAACGCATTAAGGCCAATCAGTTTTACGCGCGTGAAAACTATATCGAATCGCCGCGCTACCTGATTAAGCAGCTGGCGCCCTGAAACCCTTCGCTGCGGGCGTTACAATGGCGTCTGCGTCATCATAAGGAGAGAGAATGAACGTTGCCATGGGACAGTTCGCCGTCAGCCGTGAATGGCGCGAAAACGCGGCTACCTGCGTCCGTCTGATGCGGCAGGCGCAGGCGCAGGGCGCCGCACTGCTGGTGCTGCCTGAGGCGGTGCTGGCGACCGATATGAGTGACCCAGGACTGGCAGTGCGGGAAGCGCAGCCGCTGGACGGCCCCTTTATGGCCGAACTGCTCTCGGCAAGCCGTGCAAACGCCCTGACCACCATACTGACTATCTATATCCCGGATGGGCCGCAGCGCGCGATTAACGCCCAGCTTGCTGTACGGAACGGCGAGATCGTCGCCCGCTACGATAAGCTGCATCTTTATGACGCCTTTACCATGCAGGAGTCACAGCGGGTTTCCGCCGGTAACGCCGTGCCGCCGCTGGTTGAGGTGGGCGGCATGAAAGTCGGCATGATGACCTGTTATGATATTCGTTTCCCGGAGCTGGCGCGCCGTCTGGCGCTTGATGGCGCAGATGTGCTGGTGCTGCCGTCCGCCTGGGTCAGAGGGCCGTTAAAAGAGATGCACTGGGAGGTGTTGGCGACGGCGCGGGCGCTGGAGAACACCTGTTATTTAATCGCGGTAGGCGAATGTGGTCCGCGTAATATCGGCAGCAGCCTGATTATCGATCCGCTGGGCGTGACTATCGCGCGCGCCGCAGAGACGGAGGCGTTGGTTTTTGCCGAACTGGATGCGGAGCGGCTGGCCAGCGCACGACGGATGCTGCCGGTGCTGACGAATCGTCGCTTCGCTCGACCTGAGCTCAATAAAGAGGCCTGAGAACGCCGGCAGGTTATAAGCCGCGCCGCGCATGGGCGCTGAAGGGAAAAATTAGTAATCTGTTACATGTCGCTGTTGTATTAATCAGCGTTCTGCGCGTTAATAGCGGCAGTTGTCTTCCCTGTTAATGTAAGAAGGTGTTATGGAAGGTATCAGTATTGCCAAGTTACTGGTTATCGGTGCGTTGATCGTACTGTTGTTTGGCACGAATAAACTCCGTTCGCTGGGTGGCGATTTAGGTGCCGCCATTAAAGGCTTTAAAAAAGCGATGAAGGATGAGGATACGGCGGCCCCTGCTAAGGCTGAAGAGATGCCGGCAGAGCGCGTAACCCACAAAGAGTAATATTCGCGGCGGCATTAAGTTACAAAATGTAACTTGCCCCTCAGATTAAAAGCCAGCGGTTGCTGGCTTTTATTATGGGCGCTATTCTGCTTCTGCTTCTGCTTCTGCT
>NZ_JANION010000090.1:0-19386 GCF_024610815.1 Mixta sp. | reverse complement strand
ATCAAACAAAAGTTTCACTCTCAACAACAATGAAAATTTCATTTTTTGATGCCGATCATGATTTTATTGCATCAATAAATGATATTTTCCTATCAAAAATACTGTTTTAACACGTCAGCGTTGCGGTTTAGATGTTTTCACGCGTGACCACATCAAAAGGCAAAGTGATATGCACCGGATTGACGTCACGGTCGCGCATTTTACGGGCAAAGACGTCGATAACCGTTGCGGCGATCGCATCAAGGCGATGTCGAAACATTACCTCAATATGGCTTTCAATCAGCGCCAGCTCGCCTTCCACAATCGGTCCATGGCAAAGCAGTTTTATCTCTTTCCGGCCACTTTCTCTGAGAGCGTTAAGGACGCCCTCAATCCCGCCGCATGGGACGTAGATCATTGACAAATCCTTGTGTTGACTAAGCAGACGCTTCGCGGCCGTATAACCTCCTTCAACGCTTTCATGCGTTTTCAAAGGCTCCAGCACGGTATACCCCCTGTTTTTTTCACGCAGATAAGAACGAAAGCTGATTTCACAACTTTCCTGGCAGTTGAAGCGATGGTCGCCCAACAGGATGCCGATAACCTCGTTTTGCTGTAACAGCCGATCGGCAAACCAGCCGGCCGTGCGTCCGGCTTTTTGATTATCCAGGCCGATATAGCCTGAATGTCCGCACGGTGAAAAATCGGAAAAAAGCGCGTAAACACAGACGCCGGCAGCGGTGATTTTCTTGATAGTATGGCGTATCAACGGGTGATCAAGCGCAACCAGGCCAATGATATCCACCCGCTGCGCCAGCGATTCCAGCGAGGCGGCCACGCTTTCTACATCATCAATATCGAGCCATAAAAATTCAGGCTCATTCTGAAAGGTGGTACGGGCGAAGTGTCTCAGTTCTTCTGCAAAAGGGGCGTAAAAAGAGTGATCTTTTGACAGCAGCATAAAACCTGTACGCGCCGGAACGGCGTCTGGCTTGTCGTCTCTGGAGAGAACTTGCAGCAGTCCCGCCCGGTATCCCAGTCGTTCCGCTGCTTTTAACACTTTTTGTCTGGTCTCCTGGCGAACTGACGCCCGACCGTTTAAGACACGATCGACCGTTGCGACGCCGACGCCAGCCTCTCTGGCGATATCAGTCATGGAAATTTTTTTCATTTATCTCACCTCAATTGATAGTTATCTATCATCTTATCTGAGGCGCGATTTTAATGGAAAGCGATAGCGCAACTCTGAGTCATGCTGGCGCGCAGTAAAATGAACGCCCGAACAAACAAGGCGTACTTTTGAAGGGCCTTTTCGTCATGCCCGGAGCTAAAAGTGCCCTTCCGGTTTGCTTGCCGGTTTCAGGCCGGGCGGCGATCTTTTTATCGGAAGGGTTACTCTGCGAACAATTTTAGTTACTGTAGACGTTCACCAGCCAGCCGCCGGATTGATGATGAAGAAAATAATCCTTGTCCCGTCTAATCTTGGTCTCAATCCGCTTTATGACGGGCACATTCCGGGAACTTTCCGCGCCCCGTCAGTGCTTATGCAACACGGATTGGATAAGGCCTTCTCTGCCTGTGACATCGTGACGATTCCCTGCCCTGAATACAGTCCCGAAGATGAGCCAGGCACCGACATCCTGAACGGCCATAAACTCAGACAGCTTAATCTGCAACTGGCAGATGAGATCGAGGCGGCGAATCGTCGCCACTTAAAACCGGTTGTGATTGGCGGCGACTGCGCCATATTGCCCGGCGCCTTGCTGGGCAGCAGGCGTCGCTCAGGCGGCCTTGCGCTTGTGCATATCGACGGACACAGCGATTTTCGTCATCCCGGAAACTGGAAGCGCCAGCCTGGAAGTCGGCCAGCGGCCGCCGCCGGGATGGACCTGGCGCTGGTTACCGGTCGCGGAGAACCGTTGCTGACCGTGTGGCCAGGCATTGAAGGGCCGCTGGTGTCGGATGACGCGGTCATTCAACTGGGCGAGCGTGAGTCGCGCCAGGAAGATTATGAATGGCCTGACATTGCCGACACCGGGATAACGCGTATAACGATTTTCGACGCGTTGGCATTATCGGATCATCAGCTCATTAGTACGCTATTCAGGCGGCTCAATCATTTCCCTGAAAAGCCCTGGTGGATTCATCTTGATATGGATGTACTGGATAGCGCAGAAATGGCTGCCGTCGATAGCCCCGGCTCCCCCGGCTTCACTTCCCAGAGACTGGTGAATGTCTGCCGGGCACTGTTCATCCATCCTCGCTGTTGTGGCATGACCGTGACCATTTACGATCCGGATTTAGATGATGAGAGAACAGCAGCCGTGCTTGTTTCCAGCATTATCAAAAGTATAACGCGCGATACTGACTAGCCGCCCTGTTAGTACGCGGCTCAGACTTTTTTCAACAACGAGGTTTCCGGCAGAATAGTAAGGAGAAATAATGCCTTTGTTATTTGGTGAGTTATCTGGCGCGCCAGCATGGGTGCCTGCTGTATTGCTCGTCACGCTCTCGCTCGCCGTGGGTTTTTTAACGCGATTTATACTTCTCCAGTTCATCCGTTACTGGCAGAGTCATGACAAAAAACTGTTCAAATCTCTTGAAAAACATCTTCGTGGATCGATGTTTCTTTTTATCCCCCTGTTGTTAATAAGGTTGGGGGTGAGTTATGTCAACATCCAACCTGAATCGCTTAGCTTTATTAGAGCAACTGTTAATATGTTTATTATATTATCCTTTTGCTCAGTCCTGATTCGATTGATCAACGTTGCTCAGGATATGCTTTTTATACGTTATGACATTAATATCTCCAATAATCTTCGTGCCCGCAAAATTCGCACTCAGATAATGTATGTTAAAAAAGTCGCTATTGTTGTACTCGTGACGCTCTGCCTTTCTCTGATTCTGCTCAGTTTCCCTGGGGTTCGAAAATTCGGCACGACTATCCTGGCCGGCGCCGGGGTTGCCGGAATAATCATTGGATTTGCGCTACAGAAGTCGCTGGTCAACTTGTTTGCCGGAATTCAGATAGCTTTTACGCAACCAATAAAAATCGATGATGCTGTGGTGGTTGAAAAAGAATGGGGCTGGATTGAGGAGATAAACCTGACGTATGTTGTGGTGCGTCTCTGGGACCTGCGCCGACTGGTCTTGCCGATTACTTACTTTACAGAAAATCCTTTCCAAAACTGGACGCGTAACAATGCCCAAATTTTAGGCTCTGTTTTTCTTTATCTTGATTATTCTATGCCGTTAGAGCCTCTCCGCAAACACTTTGAAAAAGTGCTCAGCGAAACAAAACTCTGGGATCAACAAACTCAGGTGCTTCAGGTGACCGATACCACTGAAAAAACGATGACGATCAGAATGTTGATGACGGCGCAGAATTCCCCTACGGCCTGGGATCTACGCTGTCACGTGCGGGAAAAAATGATTGAATTTATTCAGCAAAATTATCCGCAGAGTCTTCCTCATGTGAGGGCTACGCTGACCGGCCCCGATGCCTGAGTCATAAACCTTTTACAGGGCGGAACGTACAGCGCCTGAAAGCAGGCTGTATCAGCCTCAGGACAGCTGCACGTTCGCTTCTGGCGGACGATCCGCCCACCAAAAGGCTTGTTTAGTTATCGGCTGACGTGCCTCACTGCATCGACATCTGCTGAGCGGACTTCAGGTGCTGCTCAACGACCGGCGTGTGCGCGTCGGCCAGCGCCTTCACATCTGGGTCTTTGATGTTAGTGGCGTCACTCTGCAGCCTCGACAGCACCATTTTGTGATCTTTGGTACCGGCGTTTTCCATATACATCTTGTCAAAGGCGGCGCCGCTCTGCTTTTCCAGCTCGGCGGCCATGGCCTTGTGGCTGGCGTCCGGATCAGTCGGCAGTGTCACGCCCTTTTGCTGGGGACCGTCTGTACTTTACTTAAAGCGCCGCCATGGTCTTCGACCATCTTCTGGGCATATGCTTTGACGTCGCTGCTTTCGGCCTTGCTCAGCGCGATCTTGGCGGCGGCAATTTCATTGATATTGGCCTGCGCCATGTCCTTCAGCGCTTTTTCGTCGCCGGCGCTGAGCCTGGCGCTCGATTCGGTCTGGCTTGCGGCCGCGCTCGTCGGCGTCTGGGCTTGCACGCCGACAGTGTTGAACATCGCTGCGACTGCCGATGCGGCCAGCAGCCCTTTCAAGGTTTTACTCTTTTGCATATTGCTCTCCAGATAGACAGGGATAAGGTTGGTGCCAGGTCATTAACCGTGCGTAACCTCGTAGATAAATTGCAACTGCAATGGTCAGTATAGTGGATCAATGATTTGGGGAGCAGGTTAAGCCAGGATCCACAACGGAGGACGGCAGGCAAGAAAGGCAGCAAAGAAACGGAAATGGCATAGCGCGACGTGCAAGGCGAAGGACGGATAAGGGACATCCCGCTCATGAACGCGCAACTGACCCGAACCACAATATCGCCTCGCAGCGCCGCAGGCGGAACATTCAGTAAAAACAGGTATCGACAAACCTGCCCGCTATGACTTTGATGCTGACACCTGTGACAACGGTATTTCCAGAAGCTCTCCTCCCTCTTCTGCGAGCCGCGCTAAATAGTGCGACGCATCCAGAATCTGATAAGGAAAGTAGAGGCCTGGCGCAACCGGTGGCTTTCCATCCAGTCCAACCAGTCGCTCAAGAAGCAAGGCAATTCCCATACCTGTCAATGGGGCTGCACCATACGGATGTACTACCGCATGTCGGGTATGAAGAACCTCTCCAGCCCGATCCAAACCCGACATAGCAATAATGATTTCGGTCGAGAATGTTCCGCCGCTACGCCGGCTTGAGCTGACACCCGTGCCCAGGTCAAACTGGACGCTGTGCGCGCCAGTGGCTGATGCCAGTCCCACAACGTCAATTGACGAGAAGCCTGTAGCGTCGATTTCGGTGCCGTCAAGTGCCGGGAATGTTGTCCTGGCATCATTGCCCTCGCGCCATATATAGGCGCCAGCCCTGCGCGTGAGCGCTGCGGGCAGGAGGTGATTCAGATGTTCGAAATCAGCGGCGACCGCAGGCCCGCCAACATCTTTCTCATCGACTAAAGCGCCAATACGGATTTCATCTACCTGGCTGAACGACCTGCTCAGATGAAGCGCAGGAACCGTTGTAGCACCCACCAGCCATTCATAACCCAGCACCACCGCAGACGCTCTCGGGGCATTCATAAAGCTTGCGATTTCTGGAGCAATTTCGAACACGCCAGAAGAAATACTCAGATGTGGAACGCCCCGTGACTGAGCAAAACGGAGTGCGGCAAGCGAATGGTCCTTATAGAGGACGACCACCGCACTGACTTTTCGCGCGCCGAGTCCCAGGTCTGCGCAGGCGCTATCGATCGCTATACCCTCCGCGCCGCCAATTTCTGTCGCTGCGTTCTGAGCCCTGGATAAGTCGCGTCCGCCTATCAGCAAGGGCAGATCAGGATAAGTAGCGCGGATTGCCCGAGCAGTCTGACGGCCAATAGCTCCAGAACCGCCCAGCAAAAGAACAGGATCAAATGACATAAGCGAGGTTCCTCATGGTTGTGATAAGCTACTATTAGTAGGAAAGATAGCACCACACATCAACATAAGCTACCTTTAGTAGGTTTAGTGAGCGAAATAAAATGAAAGAAAATAACGTCCCGGCAGGCAGGGCGCCTGCGCGAAGGCTATCGAAGGCAGCACGGCGACAACAACTTCTCGATACCGCGCTGCTGATCGTGCGAGAGGAAAATGCGGATCGGCTGACTCTGGGACATCTGGCTGTACGTGCCGGCGTTTCGAAACCCGTGGTTTATGATCACTTCCCGACTCGCTCGGCACTGCTGATTGAGCTGTACAGGTGGATTGATATAGAACGGATCAGGCGGTTTACCGAGGCCATAAGCACGACATCCCGAAGTTTTCAGGAAACTGTACAGGTACTGGCGAGTGCTTATATCCACTGCGCCGCGGACAAAACGGACGAGTTTCACGCAGTAGGGGCGGCACTGGCGGGGAGCGAAGAGAAGGCGGCGGTTTTCCAGGAGCTGCTGGACAATTGTGTTGCCATGTTTGTGACCGTTCTGACACCTCATGTAAATATGACGCCCGAGGCGCTACATGCATGCTGCATCGGTCTGGTCGGTGCGGGCGAAGCGCTGTCCGTTGCGCTTACCCGTGGGCGACTGAATGAGACTGAAGCGGTTGCGGCCTTCGCTTCATTGATCAAAGGCCTGGAACAGACGAACGAAAGCTGAAAGGGATGCATCGGCAGCTTTTACGGCGTAAGCGATTTGCCGGTAAAATTTATCTGTGACGCGCCCGACACAGAGGCTGAAAATAGAAAGCGTCATGTTGAAAAGTGAGTGGCCGGGGCTCCTGACGCCGCCTCTGATTTATTTCATCGATAATCTCTGGCTCAGGCCCAGCTGATGGGCCTGCTTTGGCTAAAGCCGACCTGCCCTTCTCCCGTTTGGCCGCAACGTGCCAAAAACGGACATTAATATATACCCGTGCTAGCGTGATTTGTTTTTAATCAGATGCCTGCATCCCTGATATCGTGCGCATTGATTGCACCGTTAACCTCGCCGGTTTCAGAAACTACAGGGGCAGCGGATATTTTACGCTCCTGAAATAAAGCCAGCGCCTCGGCCGCATACTGACCGGCCGATAAGGTAAAGCCGGGCGAAGTCATTGCCTCCTGAACCGGCGCACTGAGCGTTCCCCCCTTCAGCAGCCATCGACGCAAATCACCGTCAGTAAATATTCCCGACAGCCTGCGGTCTTCGTTTGTTATGGCGACAAGGCCCAGCCCGGTACGCGTCAGCTCAAACAGGGCGTCATGAACAGTCGCAGACTGGCTTACCAGGGGGATCTTCGCTTCCGTACGCATAATATCGCCGACCCGACACAGCAGCCGCGTACCAAGACTGCCTGCAGGATGGGTACGGGCGTAATCCTGTTCACTAAAATTGCGCGCCCGCATCAGGGCTATTGCCATGGCATCCCCCATAATCAGCGTATTGACGGCAGAGGAAGTGGGGGCCAGCCCGAGCGGGCAGGCTTCTTTGTTGACGTGAATATTAATGCAGTGATCTGCGGCTTCACCCAGCGGCGATGCCGGATTGCCGGTAAAGGCGACGATCACGACCGGAAGCGCCTTAAGTAAAGGCACCATGCGGCGGAACTCTGCGGCGTAACCTGAGTAAGAAATCAGGATAACTGTGTCTCCGGCAGCAATCATGCCGAGGTCGCCGTGCAGTGCCTCAGCAGGATGAACATAAAAGGCTGGCGTGCCGGTACTGGCAAGCGTGGCCGCAATTTTACGTCCCATATGCCCTGACTTTCCGATCCCGCTGACAATCACTTTTCCGCTACAGGCATGAATGCGTTCGCAGGCTTGTCGAAAGTCTTCGTCCAGCCGCTCAGTCAGGCGGGAAGCTTCACGCAGCTCGGTTTCAATCGTCTCGCGGGCCGCATCGAGTATTACGTTATTCATCAACTATTCGTCTCCGGCAATGATAACTTCAATGCCTTTTTCCTGAAGCTGCGTAACCGTGTCATCGGATATATCTCCGTCCGTAATAAGTACATCGACGGCCTCAAGGCTGCACACCACGTTCGGACTGCGGCGGCCAAATTTGGATGAATCTACAAGCAGTACGATTTTTTTTGCGGCCCGGCACATCGCCTGGCTGACGGCAAACACTTCATTGAACGTCGTGACGCCAGCCGTCATATCCACGCCATCTGCGCCAATAAACAGCGTGTCGAAGCTGAAGTGACTGAATGCGGATTCTGCCAGGCTGCCGTGAAAGGATGCCGAGGTTCTGCGATAGGTGCCGCCAGGCATGAGTATGACCTGGTCATTATCCAGTTCATCCAGCTCGTTAACGATGCTCAGGCTGTTGGTCATTACGGTGATATTGTTGAAGCGCGCAAGGTGCGGCACCATTTGCAGCACGGTGCTGCCGGCATCAAAAATAAGCGAGTCACCTTCGCTGATAAGGGAAGCTGCGCGCGCGGCAATCCGCTTTTTCTTTTCCGTGTTAATGAGCGTCTTTCTGTCGATGGGCTGGTCTCCCTCATCGCGGTTCAGCATGACGCCGCCGTAGGTCCGAATAACTGCCCCTTCCTGCTGGAGCCGGGTGAGATCCTTCCGAATAGTGGTTCCGGTCGTATTGAAATAGGCAATCAGCGCATCTACGGTAGTACGGCCATTTCGCTGTAGGTATTCAAGAATTTGTGCCTGTCGCTGTATCGGTTTCATAAAGAGGTCCTTTCAGTTTCTGAACTTCCTCATCATCCCGGACGTCTTAACTCGCGATGCAAAGGAATATTCTTTCAAAATGAAAGATATCATCTTTTATTTGAAATGGCTAATGCCAGCGCTTCCTGCAATGATTTATTTGCAGGAAACAGCGCTTCAGGACGTATTTCATTCATCATGCTGCCGGTCAGTCGCTCTTCAGAATACGGACTGGAAAACACGGTAAAACCCTTCATGACAAAGTTACCGGTTATACGGCCCTCGTCACTGACGGCCAGCGCCAGGATGACGCGGGGTTTAAAGCGCCCCGCCGAGCGGCCTATCCGTACACGTCCGCTGCTGGAAAGCGACGCAAGCGCCCGGTTAAAACGATTTATCTGCAGCCAGCCCAGGGCTATTTGCGTCGTCCACGCCAGCGCTGCCACACCTATCAGGGAATTCACAGGATCCATATTTTTTCCTTCTGAAGCCGGCAGCCTGCGCCGCCGGCTTGCCTGTCAGAACATAACCTGTCCGCCGGTAATGTTAATAGACTGCCCGGTGCAGTAGGCCGCCTTATCGCTTGCGTAGAACAGCAGTACATTGAGCACGTCTTCATAGTCGCAACCACGCTTCAGGGGCACCTTGTCAATATAATGCTGTTCAACCTGATCGGGACGGATGCCCAGTTTTTCCGCATACTGCGGCAGCAGAGACTGAAACATCGGTGACTTCAGCAGGTTGCCGAGCATCAGAGAGTGAACGGTAATGCCATATTCAGCCAGGTCCAGCGCCAGCGACTGCGTCAGCCCGACGCCGCCGAACTTGGCCGCGCTGTAACCGGAATTGTGCTTGCTGCCGACTTTGCCTGACTTGGAGTTAATCTGAATAATGCGGCCTTTTATCCCGTCACGGATCATCAGCTTCGAAAACTCACGGGCACAGAGAAAATATCCCACCAGATTTACCTGAAGAGACAGGTCAAAATCTCCCAGCCCGAATTCAGTAATTGGCGCGGCTTTGGCAATGCCTGCGCTGTAAACCAGCACGTCAGCCCGGCCGAAACCGGCATCGACCTGGCGAGCCAGCGCGATGACGCTCTCCTCATTTGTGGCATCCACGCGGAAGGCCAGCGCGCGTTCCGCACCGTGACGCTCATTGATTGTGCCGGCAATTTTCTTCGCGTTTTCTTCATTAAGGTCGGCAACGGCCACCTTATAGCCGGCCTCAGCCAGCCCCTCGCACAGGTAAGCACCCAGCGTCTGACCACCACCGATGACTACAGCAACCTGATCCATTTTGTTCTCCTGATTATTCACTCAACATACGAAACTTCTGCCCCGGTTCAATTGACGCCGGCGCGCTGCCTGCGACATGAACGGTGCCGGGAAACTCTGCCTGCGCAGCACCGTCAAACCGCACGGTGATATGTCCAAGATCGCGCAAGTTTTCACGGGCCACATCGCCTACAGCCGTAACCGGGTATTCCCGATCTCCGATAGCCAGTACGGAGCCGGCATCAAATTCACCACCGTCATTCACGTCTGTGCGGTGAATAAAGCAATATTCCGCAACGTCCTGAGGAGCACCTTCGCCGAAGGTAATGATGAAGTTATCTTCCAGCGACTCGTTCGCACTGGGCCCGACAGAAATAAAGGTGGATTCATATATGGTTTTCATAACTGCTCCTGCATTTACTGATAGATAAAGCCGGATACGGCCCACGCCAGAAGAACGGACGGCGCTCCGGTGAGAAAACGTCCAACCAGCACGGACGGCACGCCTACGCGAACGGTCTCCTGACGGGCTTCCGCAATCGACAGCCCGACGGGAATAAAGTCACAGGCGGCCTGCGAGTTAATGGCGAACAGGGCCGGCAGGGCCAGATGCGGCGGGATAGTCCCCTGTCCTATCTGTACGCCTACCAGCACGCCAATGACCTGTGCAATAACGGCACCGGGGCCAAGAAACGGCGAAAGCAGAGGGAAAGAACAGATGAGTGCCAGCGTAACCAGTCCGATCGGGCTGTTCGCCAGCGGCGTCAGGCCATGCGCGATGAAATCGCCCAGTCCGGAGGCCATGATGATCCCTATCAGGGCTGAGACAAACGCCATAAAGGGCAGAATGGTTTTCAGCACCGTATCGATAGTTTCCCTTCCGGCCTGAAAGAAAACCGCCACGACCGATCCCATTCCCATGCCGACTTTCGCGAGCAGTCCGTCACTCTGTTCAGTGATTTTTTTACTGGTGTCATAGTCCCGCCCTTTACCTGCCGGTGCAGGCTCAGGCTGCTGTTCAGCCGCAGGCAAAGGCGTGCTGCTACCAGCCTGAATATCCTGCGGGCGTACGCCTGACACATAGATATCTTCAAGAATATACTGCGCCAGCGGGCCGGATTTTCCGGTGGCGTGAATGTTAATGGTGGGAATACGTCGCTTGGGATAGAGACCGCAGCGCAGCGTGCCGCCACAGTCGATAACTGCCACGCCAATGTCTTCTGCCGGTGGTTCTCCTTCTTTGAAACCATCTACAGCTTCCCAGCCGGTCAGCTCTTTCAGTCGGTCAACAATGGCCGGTCGGGTACCTGCCGTCACGTAAACAATCTTTTTTCCTGGCGTAATGGTGATTGTGAGCGGGCCACCCCAGCCACTTTCGCCTTTTTTAACGGTAATGGTGTCAGTCATCTTTTACTCCGTTCTTATAAACGAACCTGACGGTCGAGTTGTACGCCCATCTTTCTTTCAAAAATGGTGGTGGTGAGGTCGGTGACCCAGCCTCTGAAAAAGTTCGTAACCACGCCGACCAGCAGGTAACTCACAGCCAGCGGCCCCAGCGGCAGGCCAAGCGTGGTCAGGCCGTTGGCTATGCCCAGATAGACAAACAGCTCGCCCGGGTTAATGTGCGGGAACAGCCCGTTCATGGAGTGACAGCTGTAGGACGCGGCGGCGTAATAGCTCGGTTTGTATTTTTCCGGCATGAACCTGCCCAGGCTGTGCGTCATGGGATTACAGAAAACAAAGGTGCCGATAACCGGAAGTAACAGATAGCGTGAGACCGGATTGCCGGCGCAGCGCTGTGCCAGCGCTTCAATACGCCGCTGCCCGACAAATACGATCAGCGCATTCATGACGACCAGCAGGCTGATAAGTAACGGAAGAATGCCGGTTACCATGCCGGTAAAGACTTCTCCCCCCTTCTGAAAGAGTCCGATAAACCACTCGGCTCCGTGTGTGATGCTTTCAATCATTAAAAACCCCTTCGCGTAGAGAACAGATTTGCTTTCTTATTCACTGCACCGACAAGGTAAATCAAAAACAAAGCAATAAAAGACGGAATGATCACAAAATGATTATAAAATCTTTCAAAATAAAAGATTAAATGAAAGGTTAAATCTTTCATTTGCGGTTGCGGGGGCGAGCCATGTGCTGTTTACAGGGATATAAAAGTACAGAAAGGAGGGCCTGGAAGCGGATTACAATTCAGCCGGGACTGCAGGTGAAAATCATGGCGGGAATTCTTCCAGGGCGCTGTGCCAGAGCAGTATAGCGTCACAGGTCATTGCCATTACTGCGGATTTGCTTATGAGCTTGCGCTGTTTTTCAGCATAAGCGGCAGGGTTTCAGTCAGTAGATGTCCAGGTTCGTCAGGCCATAAGGCTGTTTTTAGCGTGACATGCTGAGATAACTATTTATGTCTGTAGTCGAGGTATTCAATGAATTGCTGCACGGCCCGTGAAGCGCTTTTCCTGTTCCTGAAAGCGAGGCCAATCTTGCGACAGGGCGATACGTCAATTTTCCTGGTGATGATACTGTAAGGAATCTTCCTGAGAATAAGTGAAGGCAAAATACCCACGCCAAGGTTTTTCTCCACCATGGTCATAACGGCGTAGTCATCCCACAGGGTAAATTTTACGCGTGGCATGAGCCCGGCCGCTCTAAATATCTCTGATATTTCATTATTTTTTCCTTTTTCAAGCAGTATAAACGGCTCCTGACATAATGAGGCAAGTGGGATTACGTCATATTCTGATAAGGCATGTCCTTCAGGAAGAACGACCAGATATTCATCGTTTTCAAGAAAAATAGTTTCTAAAGCGGACGAAGCAGGTAAACGGGTGAAGCCGCAGTCCACCCGGCCTTCGGCTATCCAGCTTTCTATTTCTGTGTAGTCCCCGAGCAGCAGCTCAAAATCGATGTTGGGGTAATCTTCCTGAAAAGCCTTTAAGATGCCGGGCAGCCAGTGAGTGGCCACGCTGGAAAAGGTGCCGATACGGATAATCCCTGACTGAAGCCCATTGAGCGCATCGACCTCAGCCTGAAGCTTCTGATACTCCTCACAGACATTTTTAGCAAAGGGCAGAAGTTTAATGCCATCTGAAGTCAGCCGCACCCCCGTCCGGCTGCGCTCAAACAGCGTGACACTCCACTCTTTTTCCAGATCATTTATCATCCGGCTGATACCGGACTGTGAATAAAAAAGCGTTTCCGCCGCTCTGGTAAAACTTTCCAGCTCCACGACTTTCAGGAAGGCTTTGTATTTTTGAATATTTATATCCATAGCAATTTTACCATCTGGATTGGTCATGCTTTGCATGCTAAACATTCGCTTTTGTAATAACAACGGAGGTGATAACTTTTCGGCAACTGAACGCTATTCCGTCGCTGCCCGGGATTGATAAAGGACCTACAAATTTATGCCACTGAGTAAATCAGCTTTTGCCTCGCAAGGCGCAACATCGGGTTTTGTTCTGCTCTGGGGCTGTGCCGCAATATTTACCCGACTGGGACTGGATAACGCCTCGCCCTTAACCCTGCTTATTTTCCGTTTTGCCATTGCGCTGGGTGCTCTGTTGATCATCGGCATTTTTCGCCGCCGGTGGCTGCCTGAAAAGGGCTCCCGCCGGCAGGTTATTCTGACCGGCCTGATGCTCATTGGCGGCTATTCGGTGTGTTACTTCCAGGCCATGGCGCACGGCGTCACACCCGGGCTGATTGCCACCATTATGGGTATTCAGCCCATACTTACGCTGTGCCTCGTTGAGCGCAGGATGCAGGGACTACGCCTGGCCGGACTGATGCTGGCGCTTTCAGGGCTTATCCTGCTGGTCTGGCGAAGCCTGTCTGCGTCACATCTGCCCGTATCCGGCGTTGTCTTTGCCCTGGCGGCGCTGCTGTTTATGACGTTTGGTGCCATCATGCAGAAAAAAATCCGCCAGTCTCCGGCTGACGTGCTTCCCCTGCAGTACGGGGTAAGCCTGGTGCTGTGCGTGTGCCTGCTGCCCACAGATGTTTTTCACGTCAGCTATACCCCGGCCTTTTTCACCTCAGTCCTGTTTCTGGGCGTGCTGATTTCCGTAGTGGCGCAGCTGCTGCTTTACCGCCTGCTCAGTGCCGGGAGCATTGTTAACGTCACCAGCCTGTTTTATCTGGTGCCCGTTATTACGGCCGTGCTGGACTACCTGCTGCTGGGTAACACTCTGCCCTGGTCAGGCGTGGCGGGCATGGGCGCCATTCTGCTCGGAATCATGATGGTGTTTCGGGCACCCCGCCCGCAGATGGCATAACGTTCTGGTTCCCCGTCCTGACTGATGGGGATATTTAAATCCGCTTACAAACTGGAAAAAATGGAAGATTCACTGCATACAGACTCTTTTGTTCGGGGGGCAGAGATGCCGTTCCCCTGCTACTCGCTATTGCCCCTTATGCCGTCATACTGGGGGCTCAGGCTTCGCGAAAGGGGCTAAGCACCCCTGAGTTAGGGCTGATGACGGGTTTGAACTTTGCAGGCGGCTCGGAGTTACTGCGTAACTAATATTTGACTGGCTACAGTTGTGCACTGCTGCAGTTTCGGAAAAAGAATGTAATTCAGCTATAGCACGTACAATTTCCAGACAAATATTTTCACCGGGACCATCCTGTTATTAGAGGTGTTAACACGCTTGATTATTTCGGTTGAAATCGCATTTGCTTATAAATCGTTATTATGGGCAATGCGATACGGTTTAAGAGTGATAACGTACAAATCTTACCGGTAGTAATTCAATTACATTATCGAACCACTTTTATCTGTCAAAAATATTAATTGCAGTTGCTACATGAAACTGCCCTGCCAATCATATTTACCATAGTCAGGGCGGCGTGGTTTTACGCTGAAGGTTTATTTTCAGTCCAGTCAAATTCCAGCTGTTTCGCGGTTCGGAGCGCCAGATCTCTCTCCTTAAGCCGTTCGACCAAATGCAGGCTCATATCAATACCTGCTGAAATGCCCGCCGAAGAGACAATCGCCCCCTCATCGACCCACCGCACCCCTTCTTTAACAGCGAGCTGCGGGAACATAGCACGCAGATCGGCAATATCTTCCCAGTGGGTGGTTGCCGACTTGCCTTCTAAAATGCCGGCCGCCGCCAATAAGAAGGCGCCTGTACATACTGAGGCGGTAATCTTCGCTTTTGAAGACTGCTGACAGATCCACTCGATTACGTTCTGTTTGTCGAGTTCTGCATTAATCACGCCTCCAGGAATAATCAGACAGTCAATATCTGGATGATCCGCCAGTGAAAAGTCCGGGTCGATTTTAAGCCCGGCCCTGGCGTGGACAGGAGTTAACGACTCACCCACTGTAAAAACATTAAATAGCGGAGTTTCTCCCCGGTTAACCCTGGAAGCACAGGTAAAAACTTCATAAGGGCCGGCAAAATCGAGCACTTCTACATTATCAAAAATATAAATCCCAACCTGCATAGTCATATTCAGCCCCCTTTGACAGCACGAATGAAATGGCGACAATTTTTTGGTTTTTAAATTTAACAATGGCATTGATATAACGCTGGCAGACTAACGTTATGAGCGATAATAAAACTCTGCCAGGATTTTAATATATAGATATCAATAGAGCATTGTAAGAATTTTTTGTGCAGGCGCCTCCCATATTTTTTCGCCCGCCATATTGATTAACATCACCAGCGATAATCCGGCCTGCGGGTCAACCCAATAATAGCTGCCGTAGAGGCCAAACCAGGTCCAGCTGCCGGCGCCTTCGGGCCGCTGCACCCTGTGCGGTTCGGACAGAACCAGGCATCCCAGTCCATGACTCCAGCCCGCTTTTCTTGAACCGATAGCCAGATCGGCGGTGGCATTCGACAATAAACGCGCTGTCGATTCAGCCGTGAGGAGCGGCCCCCCGCCCAAGTGGAGGCATTCGAGCAGCCGGTGATAATCCCCGGCGGTGCCCAGTAAACCGGCTCCCGCGGAGTGCCAGGCGCCGGGCGTGGTCGCACGCGCCGTGGATAACCGGGCCAGGCCGTCCCCCACCGCCAGCGTTTCATTATCTGCCATACGTCGCCCTGACTGCAGATAAGGCGTTGCTAACGCCGACTTGTCAGCGATATGGAAAACCGTGTCATGCATGCCCAGCGGGTCCGTCACCTCTCGTTTGAAAATATGCGCTAAGGACTCCCCCTCAACCCGGCTCAGCACGTTTCCCAGCACATCGGTAGCCAGAGAATATTGCCACTGGCTGTGCCAGAAGCAGACGTTAGTTTTGAAGTGCTGTGCTGATTTATCGCTAGCAGGTTAATCCTCTGTTAAAGCATCATCCAGGAAACGAATCGCATTGCGCAGAGCCTGGTCGGCCTCAGGCAGGGTGCCGGCCAGTAAGTGCCATACATGGAACATGCCGGGCCAGACTTCAAGCGTCGTGCGTACACGTGCTTCCCCTAAGTTCGAAGCGAGTTGAATCGCCCCACTTAACATGACTTCATTCTCACCAATTTGTATTAGTGTTGGTGCAAGCCCCTGAACATTCGCATAAACCGGCGAGGCATCAGGATGCGTTGGAAGCTCACCTGCAAGAAACTCTCTTGCTAATATGTTGAGAAAACCGACGCTACAAATGGGATCAATCCCCTCACGGGTAGTGGCTGACAAACCGCTATGAGTGAGATCTGCCCAGGGTGAAATAGCTACTGCCGCGGCGGGGAGCGGAATACCCGCGTCACGCGCCTTGCGCATTATCGTAACAACCATTGCACCACCCGCTGAATCGCCTACCAGAACCAGATTTTTGGCATCGATACCAATATCGAGTAGTGACCGATAAGCTAAAAAAACATCATCTATAGGCGTCGGGAAAGGGAAGTCAGGAGCCTGCCGATAGTCTGGGGTATAGACTCTGGCTTTTAAAGATGTGGCTATCCTGCCCGTTAATCCCCGATACGCTTCAACTCCGCCATGTACATAGCCGCCGCCATGAATGTACAGAGCCACCCTGCTTCCAGCATGACCTTGAATTTCGCTGATCATTGTCGGCACGTTGCCTAACGTGGTGGTGTTATAGGAAATCCCCTCAATAGCAGGAAAAATTTCTTCAAGGCCCTGCATATAGTGTTTACGAATGTCAGTCCAGCTATCTTCAGACTTACCATATAGCTTCTGGACAACCGGACCAGCTGCAGCTATCCATCCATTCAAAAGCTTTTGAGCGTTTTTCGACAACATTGTTGTAACCTTAATGAGTGAAATTCTACAATTTCACCTTAATTCATTTATTGACGAAAAAGGTTCCCTAATGACGGGCAGGAAAATCGCTTCGACAAAGCTTGCATGCTCAGCTTTGGACATTAAGGCAATGCGGATCTTTGTCGCTGTTGCAGAGGCAGGGAGTTTTGTTGCTGGCGGCAAGGCGATGGGGTTAACGCGCTCTGCGGCGGGTAAAGCATTAACTCGGTTAGAAGATTACCTGCAGACAAGGCTTTTCCAACGCACCACGCGGCGGTTATCTCTGACCACAGAGGGGCATGAATTCTATCACCGCTGCTGCAGGTTACTGGAAGACATAGAAGAAGCCGAAGCCAGTATCCGGCAAAATTCACCACTGCCAAAAGGCATTCTCAGACTGACCGTGTCAGAGGGTTATGGCAAAATGGTTATCCTTCCTTTTATCCAGGCGTTTTTACAGAACTCACCGAATATAAGCATCGAACTCAGCTTTAGCGATCGGGTTGTAGATCTTGTGGAAGAAGGATTCGACCTTGCTGTTCGGGTAGGCAATGCAGCCACAAGCCATCAATACATCACGCAGGTTATCGACAGAGCAAGGTCACAGCTATTCGCATCACCGGACTATCTTAAGCAATGGGGTAAACCGGAATCACTTACTGACCTTAAAGATCATCGTCGTCTCGTTTATGGTTTAGGATCGGCTTCAAGCGCATGGACCTTATTTGACGAGGAGCATGGGCAAATAACGCTGAACGGCAGGAATCTTGTCAGGTTCGACAGCGGCGATGCAATACGCTTAGCTGCCATAGCAGGATTGGGTATCGGTTATTTGCCTTCATTCATGATTGAAAAGGATATTTTAGCAGGCCACCTGGTACAATTATTGGCTGATACACGAGGTGAGGAAGTTGCTATCCATGCTATTTACCCCACTCGCTCATATCTCTCTCTAAGGGTGCGCGTTTTTATTGATGGCCTAAAAAACTTTCTGAGTAACCATGAAAAAAAGTGAAATATCTCACGCTGAGAATATGAGTGTCCGCCTTTCGCTCATAGCGGAGATTGCATTTTATACATATCAGCTTCATGCCAGAAGCTGATATGTTGATGAATATTGCACAAGCCATAACAGATTATTGTTTATAAATGTCTTATCTGTGTACGCTATCTGAACAATGCACCGTCCAGATCAAACTCCCGGAAAGCATCATCGGCTGGCTGATAACCCAGCATTTCCTGGGTTTGAGACAGATCAAATCTCTTGAACCGGTTATTGGAAATTCCATAGCCGATAAAAAAGGTAATCTTTTCAGCTTCTATGGCACAGGTTATTAAATTTACTGCATCCTCAGGACTTAGCCAGGCGCTATAGTCACGGGCGGTTTTAAGCGCATCCGCATTTTTATGTTCAAAAGCACCTATTCTGAGAGCTACACAGGAGAGCCCGTGCTGAGTGGCATAAAAAGAGCACAGCGCCTCACCGTAACATTTAGTCACGCCATAAATATTGGCCGGGGCTACCGCCATTCCCGGATGTATCTGTACATCAACAGGATAACCTTCAATCGTCTGTGCACTGCTTGCAAATACAAAGCGTTTACAGGTTGTAGCTGCCGCAGCTTCCAGGAGCCATGTAACTGACAAAATATTAGCGGGCAGTAATTTATCGAACGTAGCATTCGCGTCAGGAATGCCTGCCAAGTGTACTATTACATCCGGCTTCGATTCGGTTAACAGCTGTTTTGCCGCTCCCGGTATCGAAAGGTCAGCCTGAATGAACGTGTGCGGAGAACTGATCGTATAATCCGGCCTGTTCAGGTCGGTCAGGATAAAGTCATAGCTGGCGCGCATTGCCCTGAAATAGGTACGTCCAATTCGACCGCTGGCACCTGTAAGGAGTATCTTTGTTACTGCCATTGCGTTGTGCTCCTGATTGACACTTCAAGAATAAGGTATGACGCATTGCCACTGTCCTGCATATAGAAAAGCACACTCTGCACTTCAGGCTCCCGGGGCTGGCGCTAAATACGAGCATTTTAGATGGTTGCAGGGAAGCGAACATCTGAAATCTTATAATACTTTTGCGGGAAAATTCGCTTTTCCTGTTCAGCTTGTGACTTTAATCATTATGAATGAAATATTGCACCAGGCCCATGTCATCGCCCGTGTCAGCATCAGATAATACGCCCATTAAAGAGACCACTTCCCTTATCTGTTGATTTCAAAACGTTCCGTGGATACGAAGAATGGCAGGCTGAACGCTGATTAAAATGCGCAGGAAATATTAAAATATGTCTGCTTCTCGCTCGTATGAGAAAACCATAATTATGTCTCCTAACCCAATGGAGATTGAACATGACAACATCCCCCTGGAAAAAAGCCGCATTATTGCCAGAAACGGCGGTAATGGTCCCAACTTATTGATAGTGTTTTATGTTCAGATAATGCCCGATGACTTTATCATGCAGCTCCACCGATTTTGAGAACGACAGCGACTTCCGTCCCAGCCTTGCCAGATGCTGCCTCAGATTCAGGTTATGCCGCTCAATTCGCTGCGTATATCGCTTGCTGATTACGTGCAGCTTTCCCTTCAGGCGGGATTCATACAGCGGCCAGCCATCCGTCATCCATATCACCACGTCAAAGGGTGACAGCAGG
>NZ_JANION010000034.1:0-14332 GCF_024610815.1 Mixta sp. | reverse complement strand
AATAGATCGTAAACAACGTGAAATAAGATCAAACAGGAATGAATAAAAAAAACGGGCCTGTAAAACAGACCCGTCAGAAGGGGAGATTAATTACGTACCCAGCCTTTTCTGATCGGCAGGGAAAAAAGCAGACGATAAATCTGATGCAGGAGTTTCATTAAAGGTTGGCCATACCAGGGCCAGGCCATCTGCGAAAACAGACAGCCCAGTACTCCTACCAGCAGCCCGCCCAGCATATCCATCGGCCAGTGAACGCCGAGAAAAACGCGCGACCAGGCGATAGCGATGCCGATTGCCAGCAGCAGCACGCCCGACCAGAGGCGGTGCCAGAAGATAAACGCCAGCGCAAAAGTGAAAATGGTGGTGCCATGATCGCTGGGATAAGAATCATCCGGCGCGTGCGACAGGAACTGGTGTCCAAAACCAATGGCAAAAGGGCGCGGGTGAGGGAACAGTTGGCCGACGCACCAGGAGATCGCCAGCGCATAGAGCAGGGCGATGCCGGTTTTCAAGACCAGCTCCCGAATGCCGCTATGCGGTCCCCAGAGCCACAGCGCGACAATCAGCATCGGGACAATGGCAATTAAATCTTTGGCGATAAACGTCGCCAGTTCCAGTAACCAGGCCGGAGAGTCCGGCGTGGCGTTGATCCAGAGAAACAGCGTCCGGTTCAACTCTTCCATCATTATATCTTCCTCGTCTTATCTGTCAGGCGCGTTACACACCCATAAACCAACAACTGCGCCAGCCAAACCCACCAGCCAGACCATAAATTATGGGAAAGGAAGTGCGCGCCGCGCATCATCTGGCCATAACCCATCACTAAACCCAGCGCGATTGCGCCGCCCCAACAGAGCCAGGCCATTCTGGGACGCGTCGGCCAGTAAAGAAAAAACAGCGCCATCAGACTAAAGCCGCTTGAGGCGTGCCCACCGGGAAAACAACGCCCAGGCCCGCTTTCCATCGGCACGGCGCCGAGCAGCGGATAAGAGAACGCTTTACCGCCGAACTGCACCAGATCCCAGGGGCAGGAGTGCGCGCTTGTCGCTTTCAACACGCCCACAGCCAGCGACCCGACGCCGATCAACAGCGCTACCAGCACCCAGCGCGGCTGACGACGAATCAGGCCCGCCAGCAGCAGCGCAACGCCGATGACAATGACGATATCCTTCAACAGGCGATGATTGATCAGATCCAGCCAACGGTTATCCTTCCAGGGAAATTGCTGCGTCATGGGATCGAACCAGTAACCGGTCAGCGCCATATCCAGGCTCCCGTCGCGCGCCAGCCACAAAAACAGCAGGCCAAAAACCGCCAGAAAAACAGCATGGATAGCGTAGAAGCGTCCCGGCAAAGGGTAAAGCGCCTTAATCCTAATCGGAGGGGATGTTGCGGGTTGGTTTAACTTTGATGTCAGTTGCATGACCGTGCCTGCAAAGGGAACAGGCTGGCTATAGTGACGATCGGTCCTTAAGAAAACATTAAGAGAAGGCGACGAAAAGCAGGCATAAAAAAACCCGCTAATCAGAGATTAACGGGCTCCACAATTTGGGGATTTCAAAGAAAAGCAGTGGCACATATTGAGACTGCCAGCCATGAAAGAAGTTCGCACAAAAAATAAAATATTTTTTAGCCGCCCAGCGCCGGCCAGATAATTACAATCAGCGTGCCCGCCAGCGTCAGTAAAACGTTAGCGATAGCGTAGGTTCCGGCATAGCCCAGCGCCGGGATATTGCTGCGCGCGGTATCGCTGATAATCTCCATCGCCGGGGCGCAGGTGCGCGCGCCCATGATGGCGCCGAACAGCAGGGCGCGGTTCATGCGCAGCACGTAGGCGCCGAACAGGTAGCAGAGCACCACCGGCAGCAGGCTCACCGCCAGGCCGCTCACCAGCATAAGCAGGCCGGTTTCGCCCAGGCCTTTCCCCAGGCCGCTGCCGGCGCTGAGTCCGACGCCGGCCATAAACACCATCAGGCCGAACTCTTTCACCATCGTCAGCGCGCCCTGCGGGATATAGCCGAAGGTTGGATGGTTGGCACGCAGAAAGCCCAGCATGATGCCGGCGAACAGCAGGCCGGCGGCGTTGCCGATGCCGAAGCTGAAGGCGCTGAACTGGAAGCTCACCATGCCGATCATCAGACCTATGATAAAAAAGGCGCAAAAAGCGAGCAGGTCGGTCACCTGACTGTGAATAGAGATAAAGCCGATGCGATCGGCAAGGCTCTTTACACGGCGCGCTTCGCCGCTGACCTGCAGCACGTCGCCTTTATTCAGCATGATGCTGTCGTCGATCGGCATCTCAATCTGGCTGCGGATAACGCGGTTAAGGAAGCAGCCGTGATCGGTCAGCTTCAGATGACTGAGACGCTTGTTGACCGCATTGTGGTTTTTCACCACGATCTCTTCGGTGACGATGCGCATATCGAGCAGATCGCGGTCGAACACCTCTTTACCGTTGCGGAAGCTGGGATCGAGACGCGCATGGGCGTCGGGATAGCCCACCAGCGAAATTTCATCGCCCAACTGCAGCACCGCGTCGCCGTCGGGACTGGCCAGAATGCCGTTGCGGCGGATACGTTCGATATAGCAACCCGTCTGGCGGTAGATGCCCAGCTCGCGCAGATTTTTTCCGTCCGCCCAGGCGACCAGTTCAGGGCCGACGCGGTAGGCGCGGATCACCGGCAGATAGACTTTTCGCTGGCTGTCGGCGTCGAGACCGCGTTCGCGGGCGATCTGCTGCGCGCAGGTAGGCAGATCCTGATGCTGCAGGCGCGGCAGGTAGCGGGCGCCGAAGATCAGGCTGACCAGGCCGACCAGGTAGGTCAGGGCATAGCCGAGGCTGAGGTGATCCTGCATCTGGCCGAGCAGCGGGCTGTCGCTCATTGACTGCCGTAGCGTATCGCCGGCGCCGACCAGCACCGGCGTAGAGGTCATTGCGCCCGCCAGCATCCCCGCCGTCAGGCCGATATCCCAGCCGAACGCTTTGCCCAGCGCCAGCGCCAGCAGCATGGCGCTGCTGACCATCACCAGCGCCAGCATCAGGTAGTTTTTGCCGTCGCGGAAAAAAATAGAGAAGAAATTGGGCCCGGCCTCGACGCCTACGCAAAAAATAAACAGCATAAAGCCCAGACTCAGCGCATTGGTATTAATGCCAAAGTGCTGCTGGCCCAGTATAAGCGAAACCACTAAAACACCAATGGAATTACCCAGTTGCACCGAGCCGAGGCGTAATTTACCCAGACAGAGGCCTAAAGCCAGCACGACGAATAATAACAAAATATCATTACGGCTTAACAAATCTGCGACGTTTATATTCACGTATTAACTTCTTGTTTACCAGTAACTTGTTGAAAGACCTGAATTTCCAGGCTAACGTTATTTCCTGTAAGCGCGATGATGGACCGGGCAGTGGCCCGTCCGGAAAGCGATATTCAGGGGCATATGTAAAGTGGCGCTTATTTTATTCATTTATTCTTCAGACCTCCAGTAGAAAGCCAGAGTAAAAACAAAATATTTATTAACTTTTTCCTGTTAATTGTTTAACAGCTTTTTCAGAAACGCTTATTTTTTGACGGTCCTGGGTAGCAGAAATAAATGAGGAAATTCTATGCTGTTGTATGGCGTCCGCTGGCCGGGCGTAATGATTTGTATGACGCTTTACTGCGCGACCTTCCTGCTGGCGCGCTATAGCGGCGAAGACACGTCTGGCTACTCTTCGGAGCAGACCGGGCTGCTGCTGTTTATGCTGCCGGGCCTGGTCGCGGCGTTGATAAATCGTCGGACGCCGCTGAGCCACGCGCTGCTGGCGGCGCTGGCGGCGACGCCGTGCTGCCTGCTGATCGGCTTCAGTCATGCGTTTATTTCTCAGTCGCTGTTGCAGGAGCTGGCCTGGCTGACCAGCGCCATATTCTGGTGCGGCTTCGGCGCGCTGCTGGTGATGCTGTGGCGTACCCTGACCGCCTCGCGCACAACGCGCTGACGCGTTGGCCAGGCCAGCGCCACGGTCTTGCGTTAAGCCCGCTGTCGCGATGGCGCGTCAGACGCATAAAAAAACCGGCGCGCCTGAGCGGGCCGGTTTTTTACGCCGCTGATTTACCTTTACAGCGCGACGCCCAGGTTCGCTTTGCTCCAGGCGTTGAAGTCGGTAAAGCCGCCGATGTGCTGGGTATCGACGAAAATCTGCGGCACAGTTTCTACCGGCTTACCGACTTTCTCTTCCAGATCTTTCTTGGTAATGCCTTCCGCCTGAATGTCAACGTAGCGGAAGTTGAAGTCTTCACGCTCTGCGGTCAGCTTTTCCGCCAGATCTTTCGCACGTACGCAGTAGGGGCAGCCGGGACGGCCAAAAATCACTGCAAGCATCGTTATCTCCTTTGTCTCTCATTTTTGTGTGAATTATGTCACACTTTTAAGCTAGCTGAACGCATCATCGCGCCGGGCCTTCCCCTCTGTAAAGAAGGCTGTGCCTGTTGCTACAATGCATACAGGCTATGCGTCATTGTGCCAGTTACGCTTTAATATGAAACCCCCGTTTCGTTTGCGGGATGCCAAAAGGGAGAAATCCGGTGAAACGTGCTCTGCAGTTGCCTAAAACGGTGCTGGCGCTGGAAGCTGTCGGCATCCTGCTGCTGATTCTGGCTTTTCTACTTGTGCAGCATCTGGTGGCGCTGCCTGTCGGCTGGTCCGGCCGGCGCATCGCCACCGCGCTGATTTTTACCGGCATTGTCCTGATGCTGCCCGCCGCCGTCGCGCTGATGTGGCGCATGGCGCAGGCTATCGCGCCTGAGCTTTTCGGCCGCCGCCGCGACGATGCCTCATCGAAACCTACCGGAGATTCACATGACGCCGACCATTGAACTGTTACGTGCGCATCGTTCGATTCGTGCTTTTACCGATCAACCGATTAGCGATGAACAGCGTGAGGCGATTATCGCCGCTGCGCAGTCGGCTTCCACGTCCAGCTTTTTACAATGCTCATCCATTATTCGTATTACCGACAAGGCGCTGCGCGAACAGCTGGTGACGCTGACCGGCGGCCAGCATTATGTGGCGCAGGCGGCGGAGTTCTGGGTGTTCTGCGCCGATTTTCAGCGCAATCTGCAAATCTGTCCTGAGGCGCAGCTCGGTCTGGCGGAACAGCTGCTGCTGGGCTGCGTCGATACGGCGATTATGGGACAGAACGCGATGATCGCCGCCGAGTCGCTCGGACTGGGCGGCGTCTATATCGGCGGCATCCGCAACAGCATCGGGCAGGTGACCGAGTTGCTCGGCCTGCCGCAGCATGTGCTGCCGCTGTTCGGCATGTGCCTCGGCTGGCCGCAGCAGGAGCCCGATCTGAAGCCGCGCATGCCCGCCAGCATGCTGGTGCATGAAAATCGCTATCATCCGCTCGATCCAGTGCAGCTGGACGCCTACGATCGTGAGCTGGAAGCCTATTATCAGCAGCGCGACAGCAACCAGCGCAGCGACAATTTCAGCAACCATATTCGTCGCACCATCGTGCGTGAAAGCCGTCCCTTTATTCTCGACTACCTGCACAAGCAGGGTTGGGCAACGCGGTAATTTCAGGCGGAGACCTTCGGGTGAAAATTGCCATCCTTTCCCGTGACGCATCGCTTTACTCCTGTAAACGTCTGCGTGAGGCTGCGCGGGGGCGCGGCCACCAGGTGGAGATCGTCGACCCGCTCTCCTGCTATATGAATATCAATCCCGCCTCGGCGGCGGTGCACTATCGCGGACGGGCGCTGGATGATTTCGATGCGGTGATCCCGCGCATCGGCTCAGCTATCACCTTTTACGGCACCGCGGTGCTGCGCCAGTTCGAGCTGTGCGGCAGCTACCCGTTGAACGAATCGGTGGCGATCACCCGCGCGCGCGACAAGCTGCGTTCGCTGCAGCTGCTGGCGCGACAGGGAATTGATATGCCGGTCACCGGCTTCGCCCATTCGCCCGACGACACCAGCGATCTGATCGATATGGTGGGCGGCGCGCCGCTGGTGGTGAAGCTGGTAGAGGGCACGCAGGGCATCGGCGTGGTGCTGGCGGAGACGCGCCAGGCGGCGGAAAGCGTTATTGACGCCTTTCGCGGCCTTAACGCGCACATTCTGGTGCAGGAATTTATAAAAGAGGCGAAAGGGCGCGATATTCGCTGCCTGGTGATCGGCAACGAAGTGGTGGCTGCTATCGAACGCGAGGCGAAAGAGGGCGATTTTCGCTCTAACCTGCATCGCGGCGGCCGCGCCCGCTGCGTGGAGATCACCCCGCGCGAGCGCGAAATCGCGGTGAAGGCGGCGGCCACGCTGGGGCTGGACGTGGCGGGCGTCGATATTCTGCGCGCGCAGCGCGGCCCGCTGGTGATGGAGGTCAACGCTTCGCCGGGACTGGAGGGCATCGAAAAAACCACCGGTTTGAATATTGCCGCCATGATGATCGACTGGATTGAGCAGCACGCCCAACCCGGTTTCAGTCTGAAAACCGGTGGTTGAATCGCCTTTTTGACCGGCGGACGTGGTTTTCAGGTTGCTTTTTCCGTAAGCTATTGCGCTTATTTCAACGCGGTATAGGGCAGTAGCATATGGATTCACTCGTCGTTCCAGACTTAGACGTATTACGACGTTGGCTGGATCAGCAAAGCATTACCTGGTTTGAATGCGACGCCTGTCAGGCGCTGCATCTGCCGCACATGCAGAATTTCGATGGCGTTTTCGATGCCAAAATCGATTTGGTCGATAACGTCATTCTGTTTTCCGCCCTTGCAGAGGTGAAGCCCACGGCGCTGATTCCGCTCGTGGGGGATCTGTCGCAAATCAACGCCGCGTCGCTGACGGTGAAAGCGTTTCTGGATATTCAGGATGATAATCTGCCGAAGCTGATTGTCTGTCAGTCACTGTTGATCGAAGCCGGTATTACCTACGGTCAGTTCGTCCATTTTCTGCGTCAGAGCGAAGAGCAGATCTCAATGGTGATTATGGAAGCCTTCGCCAATAATTTGCTGTTGATGGGGGAAGAAGATGAACCTGTCGCGCCCGATCAGCGTTTGCCCGTTCTGCACTGATTCTCTCTTCAGCCGTTATTTCCTCTTTTTCCGCGCCCCTTCCCGCTTTTCCAGCCGGGGAAGCGGCGCACTTCACATTTTTATGCTGCGTTTAGGCCTTTAATGCCACATATTTCTCGCCGTTTATGCTGGTCTGGCATATCACATAGGTGAAACATGCATAAATAATCGATAAAAGGCGTTTTTTACTCTGGGGTATGGCCTGAATGCCAGCATGCGGCTATGCTTGCGGGGCTGCATCGTGGGTGCGGTAAACCGCACGCGGCGCGCGGCGTTTTCTCAGCAGCCAGCACTGAATAACGATTCACTGTCACAGCTGATACGCAAGGGGAGGCCGGCCGGCTTCTTCTGTTCTGCATCTGAAGTTTGATCCCGATTCTGGAGGAAGGAAACATGTTAAACAACCACGGCAAGAAATGGTTGTCTGGTGTGGTGGCTGGCGTGCTGATGGCGGCTTCCGCCGGCGCTATGGCGGAACAGAAAACCCTGCACGTTTATAACTGGTCAGATTATATCTCGCCCGATACCGTTCCCGATTTCGAGAAGCAGACCGGCATTAAAGTGGTTTATGACGTGTTTGATTCCAACGAAGTGCTGGAAGGCAAACTGATGGCTGGCAGCACCGGCTACGACGTGGTGGTGCCGTCATCGAGCTTTCTGGCGCGTCAGCTGCAGTCCGGCGTTTTCCAGCCGCTCGATAAGAGCAAGCTGCCTAACTACAAGAACCTCGATCCTGAGCTGCTGAAAAAGGTTGAACAGCACGATCCGGGCAATAAATACGCAATCCCTTATCTGTGGGCCACCACCGGCATCGGCTATAACGTCGATAAGGTGAAGGCGGTGCTGGGCAAAGACGCGCCGGTCGACAGCTGGGATCTGGTGCTGAAGCCGGAAAATCTTGAGAAACTGAAAAGCTGCGGCGTCTCTTTCCTTGACGCGCCGGAGGAGATTTTCGCCACCGTGCTGAACTACCTCGGTAAAGATCCCAACAGCAGCGACGCGAAGGATTACTCCGGCGCGGCGACCGATCTGCTGCTGAAGCTGCGTCCGAATATTCGCTATTTCCACTCCTCGCAGTACATCAACGATCTGGCTAACGGCAACACCTGCGTGGCGATCGGCTGGGCGGGCGACGTGTTGCAGGCGAAAAACCGCGCGGCGGAAGCGAAAAACGGCGTCAATATCGCCTACAGCATTCCGAAAGAGGGCGCGCTGGCCTTCTTCGATATGATGGCGATCCCGAAAGACGCGAAAAACCTCGATGAAGCCTATCAATGGCTGAACTACATCATGGACCCGAAAGTGATTGCGCACATTTCCGACAAGATGTTCTACGCTAACGGTAACAAGGCGTCGCTGCCGCTGGTGAGCGAAGCGGTGCGCAACAACCCTGGCATTTTCCCTACGCCGGAAACTATGTCCAGGCTGTTCGTGCTGAAAGTGCAGGAACCTAAACTGGACCGTGTGCGCACTCGCGCATGGACCAAAGTAAAAAGCGGTAAGTAATTCGCAAACGCGAATACCCATCGCAGGCTAAAGACAACAGAGGCGCGGTTCCGGCCTCTGTTGTCTTATTTGTGCGGCCCCGTGCCGTGAGTGTCCGCTTAGCGCCGGAGAGTAAAGTTAGTGAACGACGCGATCCCCCGTCCTCCCCATAAAACGGCAAAGGCCCTGACGCCGCTGCTGGAGATCCGCAACCTGACCAAATCGTTTGATGGCCAGCACGCCGTCGATGACGTCAGCCTGACGATTTATAAAGGCGAAATTTTTGCGCTGCTCGGCGCTTCGGGCTGCGGCAAATCTACCCTGTTGCGCATGCTGGCGGGGTTTGAAGCGCCGACCCACGGCCAGATCCTGCTCGACGGGCAGGATCTTTCCCATGTGCCGCCTTACCAGCGCCCGATCAATATGATGTTCCAGTCCTATGCGCTGTTTCCCCATATGACGGTGGAACAGAATATCGCCTTCGGCCTGAAGCAGGACAAGCTGCCGAAGGGCGAAATCAGCAGCCGCGTGGCGGAAATGCTGGCGCTGGTGCATATGCAGGAGTTTGCGAAGCGCAAGCCGCACCAGCTTTCCGGCGGCCAGCGTCAACGCGTGGCGCTGGCGCGTAGCCTGGCGAAGCGTCCCAAGCTGCTGCTGCTGGATGAGCCAATGGGCGCGCTGGATAAGAAACTGCGTGACCGCATGCAGCTGGAGGTAGTGGATATCCTTGAGCGCGTCGGCGCCACCTGCGTGATGGTGACGCACGATCAGGAAGAGGCGATGACTATGGCGGGCCGCATCGCCATTATGAACCGCGGCAAATTCGTTCAGATCGGCGAGCCGGAGGAGATCTATGAGCATCCCACCAGCCGCTACAGCGCCGAATTTATCGGCTCGGTTAACGTCTTTGAGGGGCTGCTGCGCGAGCGGCGCGAAGATGGCCTGGTCATCGACAGCCCTGGTTTGGTGCATCCGCTGAAGGTCGCTTCCGACGTGTCGATCATGGATAACGTGCCGGTCTCTATCGCGCTGCGTCCTGAAAAAGTGATGCTTTGCGAGCAGGTGCCGGAAGATGGCTGCAACTTCGCCGTCGGCGAGGTGGTGCATATCGCCTATCTGGGCGATCTGTCGATTTATCATGTACGGCTGCACAGCGGACAGATGATCAGCGCGCAGCTTCAGAACGCGCATCGCTTCCGTCAGGGCGCGCCGACCTGGGGCGATGAAGTGCGTCTCAGTTGGGACGCCGACAGCTGCGTCGTACTGACGGTATAAGAGGGCGCATATGAAACAACCTGTTGCCGCGGCGCAGCCCGGCGCCTTCGGCCGCACGCTGACGCGGCTGAAAATGGCTCACGGACGCAAGCTGGCGATCGCGCTGCCCTATTTCTGGCTGGTGCTGTTCTTCCTGCTGCCGTTCCTGATCGTGCTGAAGATCAGCTTTTCCGAGATCGCGCGCGCTATTCCGCCTTATACCGATCTGATTACCTGGGCGGACGACCAGCTGACGCTGGTGTTCAATCTGGGGAATTATCTCCAGCTGACGGACGATCCGCTTTACGTCGACGCCTATTTACAGTCGCTGAAGGTGGCGGCGATTTCGACGCTGATCTGCCTGGTGGTAGGCTACCCGCTCGCCTGGGCGGTGGCGCAAAGCCCCGCCTCGGTGCGCAATATCCTGCTGCTGCTGGTGATCCTGCCGTCATGGACTTCCTTTCTGGTGCGCGTTTACGCCTGGATGGGGCTGTTGAACAGCAACGGTATCCTTAACCGCTTTTTAATGTGGCTGGGGGTTATCGATCATCCGCTGGCGATCCTCTATACCAATACGGCGGTCTATATCGGCATTGTCTACTGCTATCTGCCGTTTATGGTGCTGCCGATCTACACCGCGCTGACGCGCATCGACTATTCGCTGGTGGAAGCCTCGCTCGACCTGGGCGCGCGTCCGCTGAAAACCTTTTTTAGCGTGATCGTGCCGCTGACGAAGAACGGCATTATCGCCGGGTCGATGCTGGTGTTTATTCCGGCGGTAGGGGAGTACGTGATCCCTGAACTGCTGGGCGGGCCGGACAGCATAATGATCGGCCGCATCCTGTGGCAGGAGTTTTTCAATAACCGCGACTGGCCGGTCGCCTCGGCGCTGGCGGTGATTATCCTGCTGATTTTGATTCTGCCGATCATCTGGTTCCACAAGCATCAAAACAAAACCCTGGAGGAGAAGGCATGAGCAATCTGCCCGCTGTTCGTTCGCCATGGCGGCTGGTGATTCTGCTGCTGTGCTTCAGCTTCCTTTATGCGCCGATGTTGCTGCTGGTGGTCTACTCGTTCAACAGTTCGCAGCTGGTGACCGTCTGGGAGAGCTTCTCGCTGCACTGGTACCGGGTGCTGTTCCAGGACAGCGCGATGATCAGCGCGGTGACGCTGAGCCTGACCATCGCCGCGCTTAGCGCCACGATGGCGGTGGTGCTGGGCACGATCGCGGCGGTGGTGATCGTGCGCTTCGGCCGTTTCAAGGGCTCGACCGGCTTCGCCTTTATGCTTACCGCGCCGCTGGTGATGCCCGATGTGATCACCGGCCTGTCGCTGCTGCTGCTGTTTGTAGCGATGGGGCATGCGTTGGGCTGGCCAGGCGATCGCGGCATGCTGACCATCTGGCTGGCGCACGTCACCTTCTGCACCGCTTACGTCTCGGTGGTGATCAACTCGCGCTTGCGCGAGCTGGATCGCTCGATTGAGGAAGCGGCGATGGACCTGGGCGCGACGCCGCTGAAGGTCTTTTTCGTGATTACCGTACCGATGATCGCGCCAGCGCTGGTCACCGGCTGGCTGCTCGCTTTTACCCTGTCGCTCGACGACCTGGTGATCGCCAGCTTCGTCACCGGGCCGGGCGCCACCACGCTGCCGATGGCGATTTTCGCCACCGTGCGCCGCGGGGTGAACCCGGAGATCAACGCGCTCGCCTCGCTGATCCTGTTTGTGGTCGGGCTGGTCGGCTTTATCGCCTGGCGCTTTATGGCTCATGAAGAGAAGCAGCGGGTACGCGATATTCAGAAAGCGAGACGTAGCTAAAATCCGAAACCTTTGCCACTATTGATTGCAGGGTTCTGCAGCGTCAGACCGCGTCCGACAGAGGGGCGGCGCGGTCTGACGTACAGGGTGAACGTGGTCTGCTGCGATGCAAGGAGTCGGTGAATGTCGGAAGTTTTCAGAACCGGTAAAGTGGTTACGCGCTACCCGCAGGCGCCTGTTCCGGTCCTGATCGCCGGGCAGGCGATTATCGCCACCCGCTGCCTTAGCGTGCTGCTGCTGGCGAATGAGCTGGGCTATGACGGCGTGTCCGACTTTATTCACCGCAGCGCCCAGGCCTGGGACTCCACGCTGATTTTTTTCGCCAGTCAGATTATCTTTTTTATCGAGCTGCGCAGCGCCCTGACGTTGATGCGCGGTTCGCGTCGCGGTCGCGCCACTTATCTGATTACCCAGGCGATCATGCTGCTCTATCTCTGGGCCGCGTCGATGGGCTGGATCTATCCCGAAATCTTCAGCCTCAGCGGGGCGGGCAGCATCGATATTTTGCATAATCTGCTGCTGCATAAAATGCCCGATCTGCTGGTGCTGGCGCTGCTGTTTTTGCCCGCCGCCAGCCGGCAATTTTTTCAGCGAAACTGAGTGGCTGATGCTACAATCCTGCCCCGCAAACCGGCACACCCACTCATCACAGGTTTAATCATGCATTGCGCGCTTTACGATGCAGACCGCTGTCGCTCCTGTCAGTGGCTGATACTCCCTTATCCCCAACAGCTGCGGCAGAAGCAGGATCATTTGCAGGCGCTGCTCACCGATATAACGGTCGGCGAATGGCGTTCGCCGGTGAGCTCGCCGCAGCAGGCGTTTCGCAACAAGGCGAAAATGGTGGTAAGCGGCAGCGTCGAGCGCCCGGTGCTGGGCATCGTACAGCGCGACGGCAGCCCGGTCGATCTCACCGCCTGTCCGCTCTATCCCGCCAGCTTTGCGCCAGTGTTCGAGGTGCTGAAGCCCTTTATCGCCCGCGCCGGTCTGACGCCCTATAACGTGACGCGGCGGCGCGGCGAGCTGAAGTTCCTGCTGTTGAGCGAAAGCGCGCTCGACGGCAGGCTGATGCTGCGCTTTGTGCTGCGATCGCAGGCGAAGCTGGACCAGCTGCGCGCCGCGCTGCCGTGGTTACAGCAGCAGCTGCCGCAGCTGTCGGTGATCTCCGCCAATATCCAGCCGGTGCATATGGCGATTCTGGAAGGGGAGGAGGAGATCGCGCTGACGGAAAATCAGGCGCTGGCGGAACAGCTGAATCACGTCCCGCTCTGGATTCGGCCGCGCAGCTTTTTTCAGACCAACCCGGCGGTGGCGGCGCAGCTGTATGACACCGCGCGTCAGTGGGTCAGCGAGCTGAATATCCATGCCATGTGGGATCTTTTCTGCGGCGTCGGCGGTTTTGGGCTGCATTGCGCCACGCCGGAGATGCGCCTGACCGGGATTGAGATCAGCACCGAGGCGATTGCCTGCGCGCAGCGTTCGGCGCAGCAGCTTGGACTGAAAAAGGTGCAGTTTGCGGCGCTCGACTCCACGCGCTTCGCCACGGGCGAAGAGGCGGTGCCGGAGCTGGTGCTTGTTAATCCGCCGCGTCGCGGCATCGGCGCCGAACTGTGCGATTATCTGAGTCGTATGGCGCCGGCATGGCTGCTCTATTCCAGCTGCAACGCTGAGACTATGGCGCAGGATATTGCCCGTCTGGAGAACTATCGCGTGCTGCGCGTGCAGCTGTTCGATATGTTTCCGCATACCGCGCACTATGAGGTGTTGACGCTGCTGCAACGCAGGTAAGGAACAAGGCGGCGCGCGGCTTAAAGCGTTGCCGACGCGTCCGCCAGAGGCGTTACCGGCCAACAGTCGGGCCGGTAAAGAAGGTCAGTGCAAGCACGTTGATCGGCAGATAGCCCGACAGGCGATCAATGGGCAAACCACTTGTCGTTAATCTTTTGCAGCGTGCCGTCCGCTTTGATCGCCGCCAGCGCGTCGTTCAGCTTTTTCAGCAGCGCCTGGTTGTCAGGGCGCACCGCGATGCCGAGGCCGGTACCGAAATATTGCGGGTCGGTGACCGGCTGGCCAACAGTGCCCAGCTGCGGATTCGCCTTCAGCCACTCATTCACTACCGCCGTATCGCCGAATACACCGTCAAGACGGCCATTTTTCAGATCAAGGATGGCGTTCTGATAGCTGTCGTAGGCTACCGGAACCACTTCAGGATGCTTATCCTGCAAATAACGCTGATGGGTGGTGCCGTTTTCCATGCCGATGCGTTTCCCCTTCAGCGCTTCCATCGTCGGATATTTTCCTTTCGCCGCAATCACCACCGCTGAGTTGGCGTAGTAGGGCTGGGTAAAGGCGACCTGTTTGCTGCGCTCCGGCGTAATATCCATCCCGGAAATGACCGCATCATAGCGACGAAACTTCAGCGCCGGGATCAGGCTGTCGAAGGCATTGTTAGTAAAGGTGCACTCCGCTTTGATCTGTTGGCACAGCGCGTTAGCCAGATCAATATCGAAACCGACAATCTGGTTATCGCTGTTGAGCGATTCAAAAGGCGGGTAGGTTGCGGAGGAGGCGAAACGAATTTTTTCCGCTGCGCCTGCATTCATTGCCACGCCCGCCAGCATGGCGGCCAGTAACCATTTCTTCATCGGGACTGCTCCTGTTTTCATTATGCTATTTGCCCAGCGGCGGAAAACAAGATGCCATTTAATGCATGTTTATGCA
>NZ_JANION010000026.1:0-3883 GCF_024610815.1 Mixta sp. | reverse complement strand
CGGCCGATCAGTTCGGCGTTGTCGTAGATATTGACGTGATCGATATCGCGGGTCGCTTTGCCGGAGCAGGTCGGGCGCGCATCGTAGATGTTGCCGCCGTCCGGGATCGGACCGGTCACCGGTCCGACGTCGTCAGTCAGGCTCAGCGAACCGTCAACGATGCCGGAGGTAGTGTTATCGGGTGCAGAGGTATCAACGGTAAAGTCCCAGCCAGCATCGGCGCCGCCGGTCTGCGGGCCTTCGTTGCCTGCTTTGTCCACCGCTGATGCGGACAGAGAATGGTCGCCTTCCGCCAGATCGGTTTCCGGCGTAAAGCTCCAGTTGCCATTCTCATCCACCGGCGCGCTGCCGATCAGTTCGCCATTATCATAGATATTGACGTGATCGATATCATCGGTGGCTTTGCCAGAGAAGGTCGGGCGGGTATCGTCGGTGACGCCGCCGTCCAGGATCGGGCCGGTCACCGGTCCGACGTCGTCAGTCAGGCTCAGCGAGCCGTCAACGATGCCGGAGGTGTTGTTATCGGGCGCTATGCTGTCAATGGTAAATGACCAGCCGTCATCCGCGGTGCCGCTGATGTGCGCGCCTTCTTTACCGGCCGCATCCACCGCCGCCACGGTATAATTATGCGATGACCCTTCCGCCAGGCTTTTTGCCGGCGTAAAGCGCCAGTTGCCATCCTTATCCACCGGCGCGCTGCCAATCAGTTCGCCGTTGTCATAAATATTAACGTGATCGGTGCCCGGCGTCGCTTTACCGGAATAGGTCGGTCGGGTATCGTTCGTCACGCCGCCGTCAGCAATCACGCCGGTAACAGGCGCGACATCATCCGTCAGCGAAATAGAGCCGGAGACGATATCCGCTACCGGTCTGTTGACTATAAGCGGGGGCGAAACGTTACCGGCAGGATCTTCCGCCACAACCGTTGCAGTATTATCCCCTTTGTTAATCGGGTTGGGCTGGATGCTCCAGTCGCCGTTTTCATCCGCCGTGACGGTGGTTGTCTCGCCACTATCCTTGTCGGTAATGGTGACCTTTGCGCCCGGCTCCGCCTTACCCGCCAGCCCGTTATCATCGTTCTGCGTTATGCTCGGCGTTTCGGGTGCGGTTTCATCCCGGTAGTCGATGTTCGCGGTGCCGGTGTTGCCGCTGGAATCGGTCACCGTAACGGTGATCGCGCCGTTGGGCTGAGAAGCAGGCGCTTCGATGGCCCAGTTGCCGTCTTTATCGGTCTTCGTGGTCAGCGTGCTGCCGTCGGGTAAGGTAATAGTGACGTCGGCATTCGGGCTGGATGACGTGCCGGACAGCTCCGGGCGGCCATCTTTATCCTCGTCAGTAGGTGGATTAATGGTGACGTTCAGTTTCGGGCTGGCCGAGTGTGATCCACCATTATGATTATTCGACGCCGCCCAGGCGACGCCAGCGACGCCGGCGGTAGCCGCGCCGAGCAGTAAAAAAGGCAGCCAGGCAAAGTTATCGCCGTCCGCCACCGGGTCGGCAATCGTTGAACCTTCGCCGCCTAAAACGACCTGGCTATTCTGCCCATCCAGCATGGCTGGCGGATAATCCGCCACCTCGCCTGAGGTGGGAATATATTCATAATATTGTCCGTTTTCCGCCTGACCAATTAGATGGACGCTGTCGTTATCATAATAATCTTCGAGAATAACGTCCGGGGCGTCTGCATCTCCGCCCTCAAATGCCAGGACAAGGTTATTTCCAACGCGCTTAGTGGTCACAAGCTGCGGCGCGTGTCCGGTAGTTTCATCAATCAGTTCAATATTATATTTGCCGCGATGCGGCACCGCTATTACGACAGGAGCATCTTTTCCTGCCGCGACTTCATGAGACGAAACGATCCCTTTAGTCCCACGTAAATTTATTTTTACCATGGCAGCCATTTTTTTATCCTTGTGTAATCAAAGAAACACATTAATGTTCAGAACGCTTCCTGGGCCTTTATAAATTTTTCAGCCCATAGACTTCCACTTCGACTCTTCTGTTTGGCTGATTACAATCAGCAACTTGCTGTCGATTTAAATGACGCTGGTGGCAATCCGCCACAATAAGGTTTGATGCGCCCATTCCTTGCGCAGTAATAATATCGATGGGTAGCCCTGACTCGCTCAGCAATAATGCGACAGTCTGCGCACGCTGCTGCGACAGTAGCTGGTTTTTATCGTTATTTCCTGTAGGATCGGCATAGCCATTCACGATAATTTTATCCAGGGAGGAATAATCCTTTTGCATCTGCTCAGCCAGGCGCTGAATAGACTGCATAGCGCCGGGCAGCATGCCGCTGCGCTCATACTGGTTCAGCTTAAAAAGTGCTGAAGCATTGATGCTGTAAACGCTGCTGGGGCAGCTCTGACTATCCGCTACGCGCGAAAGCGTATGAGTCTGCACCTTCACATGCGCCAACACCTCTTTCGCCTGATCGCGATCGACCCAGCGGGCAAATATTTTCCCGTTATTATCAACGGCGACCTGATAGAAATAGAGCGTCTCTGGTTCTAACCGCGGCGTTTTTTGCGTCGAGCGGGCGAGATCGTCGCTATCGGCATCTATTTTTCCCAGCGTGACGCCCAGTTCTTTCGTTCCGGGACAAAGCGACAGGGCAATAGCCTGATGTTCCGGCAACAGACTGGCATGATAACTGCCGTTAAGAAATATATTAAGGGGCTTATTGGCCAGAGCTTCTTTGTCGCGCGCCAGGCGGAAAACAATAACGCGCGCGCGCGATTTTTCCGTAATCCACTGATTTTCTCCCGGCGGAGCATCCAATACCCATGGTGTTTTTTTCTGCGGCTCCTGTGCGTGAGCACCGGTATTCCAGGCAGCGCTGATAAATAACAGACACATCAGCCATGATAATATTTTCCTGTTCACAAGCATTCTCTTTTCCATGTTTATTATTTATGAAAATCCATCTCCAAAGCGTCTGCATCCACTTAGCGATCAATAAGCCTCTGGCTTAAGGATACACGCTGGAAACCTCTTTTTTTCTTGCAATAAAACGCTTAATACAGACCAACGATCGGCTGCTTATCCTCCTGATGCCCAGTTTATTGAACGCGCTGAGCTTAGATGTGGAAAAGGTTTTACTGAAATATTTAATTTATGTGATATCTCCTTAGGCTTTTCGCCATTAATATAGTGAGCTAAAACCGTGCTTTCTCTGTCAGAAAGTATGACGGAAAAACCTTATTGAACAGCGGCATCGTTGACGCGCTATTGCGCAGGACAAAAATCACGCGCCGCGCCAACAATTTCTTTTATCGATCATGGCATCTCACGGGTGTTATCAGACCTACCTGCCATTTAACGCGCCCTGGATAAAAGCGCGAGCATACCGATTTTAAAAAAGTTATCATTCGAAATGGCGTATGCTTTCATAGCGAAAGTGTCCATGCGACTAATTTTAATTACGCATCCTCTGTAAGAAGGTATAAAGGCCTTACCATATTTTTCTTAATTGAATAACCTTTCACCTCACTCGTTTTAATACGCATAATAAAGTCGTGAGGTACGCCTAACATGGCTAATCTGAAGCGTAAGGTCTGCATCACCTGGCAGAGCCGCTGGCTGGAAGACTTCAGTCCATGTAAATCCCATACGTGATAAAGTATTTCCTCATTCGTCACTATGCGATCGCAGGCGTTTTGCAGCAGATAGAGAAACAAACGCATCATGGTGTCCCGCAGAATAAAAAAATTCTGTGGCCTGCCAAAGGGATCATATTTTGCTACTTTCCTGTAAGCGATATCGAGTTGAATATTCTCTCCGATATAGTATCCAACGAGTTCTTTTTCCATAAAAGAATTGCTCCATTATTGGGATAGCTAAACAATCCGAATATCTCATACCGCGATATGTCGTCCTT
>NZ_JANION010000223.1:0-8332 GCF_024610815.1 Mixta sp. | reverse complement strand
GGCATAACCTGAATCTGAGGCAGCACCTGGCACGGCTGGGACGGAAGTCGCTGTCGTTCTCAAAATCGGTGGAGCTGCATGACAAAGTCATCGGGCATTATCTGAACATAAAACACTATCAATAAGTTGGAGTCATTACCCAGGCCTTTATAGCCAACCAGAGCGGTAATACAAAAAAGAATGCCCAACAACACCATCAAGGGGATGATTAGGGTGGACGGTAAATCCAGAATTTTCACTAAAGAGAGACCGTTGCCGTACCCCATGCATACCATCCCGGTTCGGCGAAACCGAGTATAAAATCAGCCAGTTTGCTGCCGACCTCCCAAAGCAGAAACGTCCCATCAGAACGGTATTAAGCCCGCTACGCGCTGCTATCCAGCCCAGCGACGCCGCATACAGAGCCAACAGAAAATTACCTGCCACAGCAATCCACAACAGATTGTGGATAGAGAAAGAGACGCCTGATTTGCCGCCTGCGAACATCGTGCCGGTAAAAACGTAAAACTAAATAACACCCTGAAATCTGATCGGAATTATTCCCTGACGAGAAGCCCTGCGCGCAAATTTATTTTTTCAAACTAGACTTTTAATAAAATCATTTACAACACAGGAATCAGTCTGATGAGGAAAAAATTATTTTTTTGTGCGGTATCTGCTTCCCTGTTTTTAATACAGCCAGCAACGGCTAATACCAAACCAGAAGTTGTCGCCAGTATTAACCCTCCCTATCCGGATCCATCCGGCATTGCGGTTAGCTCCAGTAATCGAGTGTTTTTAGGTTTTCCCCGACATGCGGATAACCATAACTGGTATTCATTGGCAGAAGTCAAAGGCAATAAGCTGGTGCCTTATCCTGATAATACGTTAGGTCTGAAAAATAAACAGGATTATGACCACTGGCTTGTTTCACCTCATGGCATGTATATGGATAAAAATGACGTGCTCTGGGTGCTTGATGACGGCAAGATTGCCGGAAATAAAGAGATACCTGAGGGAGCGGCTAAAGTTGTCGCTATCGACACAAAAAGCAATAAGGTTATTCATAATATTGTCATTCATAAGCCGGTCCTGAATTCAGGTTCTCATTATAATGATTTGCGTGTGGATTTAACACATGGCGATCAGGGGGAAATCTATATTGCAAATTCAGGGTTTGAACAACATTATTCACTGGTGATTATTGATATCGCTTCAGGAAAGCAGAGGGAAGTCCTGACAAACCACTATTCGACCTCTCCTGAGCCGGGATATATCGCTTTTCTTGAAGGTCAGCCCCACCAATATGATTTTAACCACCAAAGCTTTCCTTTGGGAGGCGCAGATGGCGTAAGTTTGAGTCCTGACAGTAAAAAACTGTACTGGACAGTATTAAACGGGCGCAACCTTTACAGTATTGATACCGCGGTGTTGAGTGATTTTTCTAAAAATGAAAAGGCTATTGAGGCTGCTGTTCATTTCGAAGGCCAGCATCCTGCTAATGATGGATTGGCGGAAGATTCCGCCGGTAATCTTTACTTTGGCGCTTATGAACAGCAGTCCCTGATTAAAAGAGATGCAAAGGGAAACTATAGTTTGCTTTCTCATGATGAAAAAAACTATGTATGGCCTGACGGGCTGGCTTACAAAAACGGTTTTCTTTATGCGACCTTAGGGCAATGGAATCGACTGGCAGAGCTTAATGATGGCAAGGATCTGAGACGTCCCCCTTATTTGGTTGTTAAAGTGAAAGTCCAATAAAAACTCAGGCTTCATGAAAAAATGAGGCCTGGGTAATGACTTTGATCATGTTATAAAATTATGCGTCGGGACATTGCCGAATCAGCGTGCGGGATGGCCAGCTGCGTTCGCTTGATAAGCGAGACCTCAAGGTCATCCGCTATGGCGTGTCTGCTGTCGCATCCCTGATTGCTGAAGGCGTTCGCGTCGCTGCGTTTCTGTCAGGTCACATGCTTTCGGCAGAGAAATGGCGAGTATCCCGGCAATGATCAGCGAAGCGGCAAGCGCGCAGATTGCCACATTTTGACCATAGAGATAGAGCATTATGCCCACCAGATAAGGGCCGCAGAATCCGCCGAGGTTGCCGAGACCGTTGATTACGCCGCGTGCGCTACCAGCCACTTCGGGAGTCGCAATCCTTCCCGGAATGGACCAGAACGGACTGGTTGCCGCCTTGAGGAAAAAGCCGCAAATCACCAGAGCAATATAAGCTGCGATAATATGGTTGCGCAGTATAACGGAGGCCAGCAAGGCTGCGGCGAAGCAGAATAACGACGCCATTATCCATACACGCCGCTTCCCGCTACGATCGCTGAACAAGGAAATCAGCCAGATACCGGCAATCGTCGCCACGAAAGGCAGCACAGCCAGCACACCGACCCCCGCCATATTGGCGCCAGTCAGATTTTTTAAGATACTCGGGAGCCACAGGGTGTAGCCATAATCGCCCGTCTGGTAAAAAAAGTTTAGCGCTACCAGCTTCATCAGGCCTTTGTTACGGAATACATCTTTCAGCGGCGCACGGCTTACCGGTTGCTGATCGCGCCGCGCTTCGCGCTCGCGTTGCAGTTCGCGAATCAGGTATTCGCGCTCGCGCTCCGGGAGCCAGCGTGCCTCTTCAGGCCGATCGCTGATGACCAGCCACCACACCAGCAGCACCGCGGCAGAAAGCAATCCCTCGATAATAAATAGCCAGCGCCAGTCGAAGGCGTTGATAATCCAGCCGGATATCGGCGCAGTAAACATGCCACCCAGCGGCGCAAACATCATGACAAACGCGTTGGCACGGCCCAGCTCTTTTTCCGGAAACCAGTTGCTGACCATGGTCAGCACCACGGGCAGCATGCCGCCTTCAGACACGCCAAGAATAAAGCGCAGCGCCAGCAGTTGATAATGATTAGTGACGAAGCCGGTCGCAATCGAGACCGCCATCCAGGCGGCAAGCGACCAGGCGATAAAACGTTTACCACTGCCGTTTACCGCAATCCGGCCGCCGGGCACCTGCAAAAACAGATAACCGATAAAGAAGATGCCGCTGGCGATACCCGCCATCTGGCTGCTTATCGCCAAATCCTGTTCCATTCCTCCGGGCAAAGCGAAACTGATATTTACCCGATCCATAAAAGAAACAATACAGGTAATCAGAATGGGGGCAATGACACGTAACCACCGAGTCCCCGGTATTTTATTATCCATACAGCGCCCTCTGTGAATTTACGGAACGTACGGCGCTAACGATGTTGGTAACAACATCGTGAGTGCCTGAATAAAAATGAATGCGGGATTAAACAGCGTTGGGTAAGGGGCGCCCTTTAAAAAACGCGTCGACATTAGCAAAAACGACATCGCTCATTTTTTGACGTGTTTCCGCTGTCGCGCTGCCGACGTGTGGTTGCAATATCACATTATCCAGCGCGATAAGCGCTTCAGGGACATGAGGTTCTTCTTCGAAGACGTCTAACGCGGCGCCAGCAATGGCTTTACGCTGCAACGCCTGAATCAGGGCGTTTTCATCTACCAGCGTTCCGCGAGCGATATTGACCAACCAGGCGTGCGCCGGCATCGCCTCAAGAACCGAGGCATCGATCAGTCCACGGTTTGCCGCGCCGCCGGAGGCGGCGACGATCAGGAAATCATTTTCCCGCGCCAGGGTGTAAATGTCCCCGCACCGGGTATAGGGAAGCTCCGGTTTCGGCGTACAACTGATATAGGATACCGACATATCAAACGCCGTCGCGCGTTGAGCGATCGCGCGGCCGATATTGCCCATGCCCACGATGCCGACTCGCTTGCCGCTGACCTGGGTGCCGAGCGCGGGAGCTTGCCTGAGCCACTGGCCTTCACGTACGAAGCGATCGCCGAGACACAGGCGCCGTGCGCCGCTCAGCAGCAGTCCCATCGCCATGTCAGCAACATCGTTAGTCAGCACGCCGGAAGTGATGGTGACGGCAATATTCGCTTTGCGAGCATAATCAAGGTCAACGGCGTCAGTACCTACGCCGAAAATCGCAATCAGCCCGATCTGCGGTAATTGTTCCAGTACGGCATTGCTGATACCGACATCGCCACGCGTGACAACGGCCTGAACGCGCGTCCCCTCGGCGGCAAGCCAGGCCAGCGGTTCATCCTGTTCATACAGACGATGCACCTCAAAGGCGGAGCTGAGACGGTCAAGCAGAGAATCGAGCACCGGGGCAATCAGTAAAATATTCGGGCGGGCTTGTTGCGTCATGAGCGTTCCTTTAATCATTCCGTTACCTGAGATGGATACTATTAAAGGCGTTCTGACGTATTTTTTTGTGATAAATATCACATGAAAAAGTGTTAAGAAACTCTGTTACTGATGGCGTGATCGTGACGGCGATTCGGCTATATCGGGTGACACATTTCAGATGGTAGCGCCCATCGACAGACGATAATGCAAATCGACCTGCTCGATGGTGGGTTGTTGATGGATCTTTTTAATGAGAATTTCTGTGGCGACCTTGCCCATTTCGAAGCGCGGCGTGACCACGCTGGCCAATTGCGGCGTTGTTACCTGCCCGATTTCCAGCCCGTGAAAACCTGCGATCGCCATTTGATCGGGGACAAGAATGCCTGCGGCGCGACACTCCTGCAATACGCCAACGGCCAGATCATCATTGGTACAGAGAATGCCATCCATATTGGGATAGATCTGCCGCGCCAGAGTCATCATGCCTGTACCGATGGAAACCGAAGAAATTTTATTCGGCGCTATGCGCCCCGCTGGGAGTCCGGCCGCCGTCATGGCTTCGCAATAGCCTGCATAGCGTTGTTCATCACGCGTATCGGACATCGAACCAAAATAGATAATGTGTTTTTTACCGCTGGCCAGCAGCATATTCGTCATATCCAGACCGGCGCGGTGATTATTGAAGCCTACGCTGATGCGTCCGGGCGTCTGAGTCAGGCCCATCACTTCCGCAATCGGGATGCCTGCAGCTTTCAGATATTTTTCTGCGCGCACCGTATGCACGGATTCAGTCAGAAGCAATGCCTTAATATTAAAAGCCAATACCGTAGCGATCTTTTCTTCTTCGCGCTGGCGATCGTAATCGTAATTTACCACCAGCGTCTGATAACCCTGTACGCGGGTAACGGATTCCACACCTGCCAGCAAATCGGCAAAAATCTGATTATGAAAGGAAGGAATAAGCACGCCGATGCGGGGCAGGGTATTGCCGATCATGGCGGAATTATCGGCGTCAGGCTGGTAGCCAACCTCCGCAATCACTTTCGCGATATGTTCCGCCGTTTCCGCCTTTACTTTTTCCGGCGTGCGTAAATAGCGACTAACCGTCATTTTTGTTACGCCCGCCAGCGTAGCGATATCATGTAACGTTATGCGTTGCATTTTCATTATTCATGTCCGTCAGACGGCGATTCCATCACATTATTATGCCTGCCGGCAGAGGGAAAAGGAATTATTCGCCGATACCGGATCCGCCCATTTCGGCTGCCTGACCTGCCACAGTTCACAACAAAGGTAACCGGGTTTTGTAACACGGATTAGAGTGACGTCCGTCACAGTTTTATACGCCATAAAACCGTGATATAGGCGTTATGAATGGCAAAACAAGGCAGGTTTGTTGATGAACGATCTTTTCAGCTTAAACAACAAACGGATATTGATAACCGGCGCCGCCCAGGGCATTGGTTTCATTATGGCCCGTGGTCTGGCGCAACAGGGGGCAGAAATCATCATCAACGGCACGCATGCAGAGCGGGCAGAAAAGGCTGCCATGCGATTACGCGATGAAGGTTTCAAAGCCCATACTTCTCTGTTTGACGTTGCCGATGCCCGTGCGGTGGAACAGGCGGTTGCGGATATTGAAAATAACATAGGCCCGATTGATGTGTTATTTAACAATGCCGGCATTCAACGCCGCCATCCTTTTACCGAATTTCCGCTTGATGAGTGGAACGATATTATTGCAACCAACCAGACCGGCGTATTCATCGTCTCGCAATGCGTGGCAAAAAAAATGGTTGCGCGCAAAAAGGGCAAAATTGTCAATATCTGTTCAATGCAAAGCGAACTGGGTCGGGATACCATTACGCCTTACGCGGCGGCAAAAGGTGCGGTAAAAATGCTGACGCGCGGCATGTGCGTGGAGCTGGCGCGTCATAATATCCAGGTTAACGGTATCGCCCCGGGCTATTTCCGCACGCCGATGACCCAGGCGTTAGCAGACAATAAAGAATTCACCGACTGGTTATGCAAGCGTACCCCTGCCGCGCGTTGGGGCAATCCTGAAGAACTGGTGGGTGCGGCGGTGTTTCTTTCGTCAAAAGCGTCCGATTTCGTTAACGGGCATCTGTTGTTCGTCGATGGCGGCATGCTGGCGGCGGTATAACAGGGAGGATCTGGCTATGGCAGTACCATGTATCATTTTAATGGGCGTATCCGGCACCGGAAAAACCTCCGTAGGCATGGCGCTCGCCAGGGCGCTGAATGCGAAATTCCTTGACGGCGACGACCTTCATCCGCGTGAAAATATCCTGAAAATGGCTGCCGGACAGGCGCTGAACGATGAGGATCGTCTGCCCTGGCTCACGCGTATTTCCGACGTGATTTTTAGCCTGGGCCAGAAAAACGAAGCGGGTGTTCTGGTCTGTTCCGCACTGAAGAAACGCTATCGCGATACGCTGCGCGCGGGCAATGCGCATGTGCGTTTTATCTGGTTGCAGGGTGATTATCAGTTTGTATTGAACCGCATGCGGCAACGACAGGGCCATTTTATGCCGGAGGCGCTTCTGCAAAGCCAGTTTGCTACGCTGGAAGTCCCTGGCGAAGAGGAAGGCGATGTTATCCCGGTCGATATTTCACCTGCTCTTTCCCATATCGTTTCACACTGCATCAGCCTGGTCAGCGCCGCGCCAGCGCAGATGACAAAAGTCGCGTCCTGATTGCCTGTTTTTATACGGGCGCATCGCATCCGCGTTCCGCCCGCTTCCCGCAATGCCATCATCCGCTCTGTGCCGATGCACAGAGCGGATTGACGCCTGCAATCATCCATTGTCTCGGGCTATCCGACGTCGGCGCCGCCAGGTTAATCCTGCGCATACCGCAAGCAGAATGACGATCAACGCCACTATGCCCGGCATAATCCACGGTTGCGCCCTGGCCAGCAGCGGCGGGTGGCCGCCCTGACGCACCCAGGCAACGTCACCTGCACTCACGGTGACCTCTGGATTACCGTAATGCGCCAGCACGAAATTACTGATATCAGCGACCTGCGCATCGCTCAGCTTGTCAACATAAGAGGGTGAGCTGAAGCCCGGCATCAGTACCTGACCCGCGGCGGTGTTGCGCTGCACGCCAAACAGAATAGCGGCAATCAGATTGGCTGGGTTATGCATGCCCGTCGCGGTATTGTGGAACAGCGAAGGGTAAGCCTGATTAGCGCTGCCGGCTCCGTCTGGCTGATGACAGCTGGCGCAGTTGCCGCTGAACAGTGCCGCGCCATTCGTCAGTGAGTGATTGGCGTTATTGGCGTTACGTCCGCGTATGCTGTTCTCCACATCCGCTGGTTTGCCAAAGCTGTAGGCGGGTTGCGTGTCGCCTTCGTCACGGATTGGCGTCGTGCTTTTAAGATAAACCGCTATCGCTTTCAAATCGCTGTCGGACAGATACTGCAGGCTATGCTCCACCGCTTCGGCCATGCCGCCCGCCGCCTGGTTTTTGCCCTCAGCCCGGCCGGTCTTAAGGTATTGAACCAGCTCATCGTTACGCCAGCCACCGATTCCGCTTATCGCATCGGATGTGATGTTAGGCGCGTACCAGCTGCCGATCGGCGCACCAGCCAGCGGCCGGTTGCCTGCCTCCTGCATCAATACTCCGCGCGGCGTATGACAGGTGTTACAGTGCGCAAGGCCGTTAACCAGATAGTTACCCCGATTCCACTCAGCACTCTGGCTGTCATCGCTCAGGTAAGGCTTATCGTCCGCAAACATCAGGTTCCAGAAGAACATGCTGAAGCGCAGGTTAAAGGGGAAAGGCAGGCTGGTTTGTCGGTTTTTCTGCTCAACCGGCTTCACGCCATGCATAAAGTAGTAATAGAGCGCATGCAAATCTTCATCCGTGATCTTGCTGTAAGAGGTGTAAGGCATCGCGGGATAGAGCTGCGCGCCGTCAGCGCGTACGCCATGGCGTACCGCCTGCGAAAATTGGTGATGCTGCCAACTTACTGATTTAGTGTATGATGGTGTTTTTGAGGTGCTCCAGTGGCTTCTGTTTCTATCACCTGTCCCTCCTGTTCAGCTACTGACGGGGTGGTGCGTAACGGCAAAAGCACTGCCGGACATCAGC
>NZ_JANION010000222.1:0-16382 GCF_024610815.1 Mixta sp. | reverse complement strand
TACTGGAAAGAGCCGATTTTGCCAAATCGCGGATTGAGTTTATTTCTAAAGATATTATCCGTTATGAAGGTTTGCTAAATGCTCAGGGGGGGGCTTTTGCCCAGACAAAAGCGCAGGAAAAGCAGAAAGTTGATGCGTTATTGAAAGATAAGGAACGTCTGGAAAAAGCACTGCGTCAGGAATGTGATGGGCCGCTACCTTATGCGCTTGCGCCCACTATTTTGTCTCGTTTACTGCAACAAATTACTGATGAAACGCAGATTAAACAGGCAAAAAGCTTTGAAAAAGAGCTGAGCCAGTTTTTAACGCAACTCAGAAATGATATTGCATTTCGTTCTGAGGGAACTGGCAAAATAGCAGCTGAAGCGATTACCGATAATCTAAAAGAGTATATGGCAACTAAGCCTAAAGGCGATTTGCTGTTTGATATCTCTGAACGTGAAGCCGGTATGCTCCAACAGTCGATTGAACAAGACAGCAAAAAGGCATGGCAACGCTTCGATCTTTACCGTACCCAGTTATCAGAGACTGAACAGCAGTTAGAGCAGGCTGCTGCAAATATTGCCCGCGCCCCGGAAGACGACCAGTTAATGGAGCTCTTTGAGAAGCTACGCGAACTGGATAAGCAACGTGAAAAACAGCGGCAAAAATATCTTTCATTGCTGGAAGATGCTAAACGAATTAAGCAACAGCAACTGGATTGCGTTCGTCAGGTACAAAAAATGCATGATGTTGCCCGAAGTCAGCATGGCTTGAGTTGCGCCTTTAAAAACGCTCAAGAAACGATTAATTTACTCGATCGATACAGTGATGTATTAACGCAGGCAAGAGTGAAAACACTGTCAGCGAATTTCGAAATAGCCTATCGCAAACTGGCCCGTAAAGAAGATTTACAACTTAGTGCGCACATTAACCCAGAGACGTTTGACGTAGAGCTGATTGATGAACAAGGATCCGTCATAAAACGTAAGCTGCTTTCTGCCGGTGAAAAGCAAATTTATGCAATTGCTATTCTTGAGGCTTTAGCAAAAACCTCAGGCCGTGATTTACCGGTGATTATCGATACGCCATTAGGACGTCTGGATTCTCAGCATCGGGATAAACTGATTAACCACTATTTCCCGTTTGCCAGCCATCAGGTAGTGCTGCTATCTACTGATACGGAAGTGGATGAGCGTTATTTTGTTGATCAATTGCGTGATGATATCTCTCATGCTTATGAGATTGTGTTTAATGCACATACCAAATCGTCTGCACTGAAACCTGGCTATTTCTGGGAATTAACTAAGGAGGCGATCTGATGCTCCCGAATCGAATGGTGCTTAGTCGTCAGACTGAAGAGCAGCTTAAAAAATTGAAAGGATATACAGGGATTACGCCCAATGTCGCTGCTCGACTGGCATTTTTCCGTTCGGTAGAGAGCGAGTTCCGTTATTCGCCTGAGCGGGATACCAAGAAGCTGGATGGCTCGCTGGTACTGGATAAAATTACGTGGCTGGGGGAGACATTACAGACTACAGAATTGGTGTTGAAGATGCTTTATCCACAGATGACGCAGAAGGATATGATTAAAGCCTGGGCAGCACATGTTGAGGATGGGATTGCGGGGTTAAGAAACTATCGCTCGGTAAAAGATTTTGTATATGGAGTATACAAATAATGGAAAATAATAAGTCAATATTCACCCCATCTTTGCTAACAAAGCATGAAAATGGCACACTAACAACGGTAATCTGTATTAGTCGCGACTTGATCTGACATATGGTAATCCCCCCGAAAAATCGATGCAGGCATAAGTAGAATTTTCTCCTAACCTGAATGCAGGGGGGATTACCAGTGCATATAACAACATCAAAGGATTATGAGGGGCCCTTTAGTCCCCTCGCCGCCAGCACGAAATTAACTAAATTTTTCTGAAAGCTAAGATCCATAGACCTACCAGGCTCAACCCTTAGAATTGTTCAGGCGGGATAACATGGAGGAAACCTTCACTTTCTTAACACTCATCTTCAACTGACCGTTATCCAAATGGTAGCCAACTGATAAACACTGTCCTTTGGATAGGTCCCCTAGTTGCTTTTCCCACTCAGCCTGCTTTGTACCTGGCATGCTCAGTTCAAGAATTTTCGCGTACGTCTTTGTCTCTGTTTTTGCTGGTGCAAAAATCAGCTTGTGACACGCCTGGAATAAACGATCTTGCTCATCTTTACGCAGCATACTTAGCGTTTGAGTCGCCAGAATTAGGGATACCCCAAACTTGCGTCCTTCCGTTAACATTTTGCCCAATGGGCTCTCCAGGCGATGATCGAGGTTCTGCACTTCATCCAATACAATAGGAATCGGTTTTTCCTTACTACCGTAACTACATGCGTAGGAGTATAGATCCCAAAGTAAAAACTCAGTACAAAGCATTGAAATATCGTGGTTAAGCGACGCAAGTTGCATAATTGTTGAGCGGTGATGTTCACTCTCAAACACATCATTCCAACTTTTATCACTGTCAGATGAAAACAAGTTAGACTTAACAAGAGGAGCCAGCTTGCTTGCAAGTGCTGGTCCTGCAGTTTCTTCCTCGTTTAGGTCATCCAACATATTCTGTAAGCTATAAGCACTACCATATCGTTGGACACCAGATTCAATCACTTCATTGAGCACTGCGATCTGGCGCTCGCCAATTGTCGAATATACCTTGTTAAAAACAGAGGCTACCCTTCCAGCCACCATATGAGGCTTCTCTTCGAGAAAAATCCCGCCAAAATCTTGCTTTTGAGCTCTAAATGGCGACATACCAAATGGCTCATTACAAAGAATATTGGATTTAGGATTTGTTCGTTCAATAAACTCCGGCTCAAGGTGATTCGGCAAGAATCCGTTTGTATAATCAATCACCAGCGACCGAATTTGAGCATCGGCCAAGCTCATCAACAAACCTTGTATACAGTAGGTCTTACCCTGCCCTGAGCTACCAAAAATGATCAGGTGACGGTTTGCTAAATCCTTGTGCCCGTACTCCCAGAAAACTTTTTCGCCGGTAAGCGTATTCTGACCAATTTCAACTCGGCATTCACTCGCATAATCTGGGGTTGGCTCTGCAGCTAACTTTGACGGCTCCTCTGTTTGGAGGTTCGGTTTTAAATCCTCTGGCTTATCGACCACAACGTCTAATGGAACGAGCGACTCTCTTTTTTTCAAAGCTGTCTGCCCCACCAACATATACTCCGCCGGCACATGGCAGATCTGTGCGATGTCCTTTTCGTTCATTAATACTTGAAGCGGGTGTTGCACCAGTGAAGGCAGCAAAGACATAGGAAGGTCAACCTTCAACACGCCATCCTGCATGTTATAGCCAGGTTCGAAACAGCTTCCGCTTTCAAGGTGGCTAACCACTAGACCTGCTGGATAGTTCTCAAGCTCCGCAATCGCGTAGTTACCGCGTAGCCACTCTTCTTTCTCTGCCAGCAGGGCTTCGAAATAGTCATTGCTGAATACGTTGTACAGACGGTATTTGTCGATTTGCATCAACACTTGGCGGATAAACAAGCCTCGGTATAGCTTCGACGCCAGTGTCTCGTCGCTCAAAAGCTCTGTTAGATAGCGGCGAAGCTCATTCGCTTGCTGTACTGCTTTTTTGTAGTCTGGCGTGGAGCCTGTTTTCACTTCGACAGGAAGCAAATAAAGGTTACCCTCTTTAAAGCCCACCAGCAGTATATCATCTGAAATCGCGCCTTTTTTATATCTCTGCACATTGCGTGAGAAGTCACTGTCGGTCATTTTCAGGCCGATGTTACCCGACACGCGGATCATTTCACCAACTGAGAGCGGAACCCAGGTGATATCAGATTGGTGCACCAGACACGTCGCAAATTTATAGGCGCCGATAATGCCAGTTCGCTCTTTGCGAATGGTGTCGTTGCAAGTCAACATCTTCAGTAGCCAATCACCATTGAAGGCATTGAACTCGTTAATCTGCTTGCCGCCACTTTGTGCAACCACCCTTTCGAACAAACCACGCTGTGCCGTCACGGTTATCGCGTCGTAGCTGGCTGAGCTGGTGTACTGATCAGAATAATGAATAAGCACGATACATTGATTGGCGTGGAAGAAGTCTAGCGTCACTTTCGGGTCGATGATGGTGGTCCAAATCGAGCTGTCATAAGAGCGCGCTAGCAGAGATTTAAAGTCTTCACTGACCGCAAGAGCAGGAGCATTGGCCCCCGTGTATTGTGTGCTGGGCTTAAATGCTGGTTCTATTAACGAGCCAACATACTTCGCTATTTCCAAGTGTGGTTGGTTACTATATTGAACGTTTTGCAAACCAAATGCAGTGAAGTATGAGCCTTCATCACTTTTAGAAGCGTCGCCCGTCAGCAGACCATCACACGCAATACCACTAGGCATGTCGTCAACGCTCAAGGTCGTTAACTTCACGTTGTCGTTGTTTCTGAAAAAAGACAGGTGCGAGTAGGCTTGCCCTTCGCGTTCACTTTGAGCATTGGTAAACTTGCTGTAAGTTAGCCGGGTTCGCAGAATATCGATAATGGTGTCGGCATTTTCTCGCACTTTCTCTCGGTCCAATTCCAACCAAGACTTTAATTCTTCGTAATTGAACGTTTCTGCAAACTGGTCAAATGCATTGAAAACCAGCTCATCATCGTAGAGGTTGACATGAATTGATGCCGCTTTATCGAGGTTATCTTTTACATAGTCAACCAAACCGAGGAATAACTCTTCTGCACGATCTTGATTCACGGCATTCACCAACACACTCTTCTCTGAGCCGGTAAACAAGTGGAGAAACGCTTTTTGGAACTCGTTGATCTTTTCTTTAACCAGCTTGCGAACGAACTTCAGACAACTTTTCTGGTGAGGGACACTTTTAACCCAAAACCCGTTTTCTGTTACTTGCTGGTTGTAGGCAAACCCATGCTTGGGATGATAGACATACGGAAGCAGTCCACTTGGCCCCAAGCGATTGAACGTGACAGATGGCAAGTCAGCAAAGCTGTCATCTTTTTGCATTTCATTACAAAGATTTAAGTAGTAAGCCAACACCATTGGGTGGAATGGCGAGTAATATTCTTCACCATTCTCGCGAACCAAACCGATTTGCATCACAAGCTTTTGCTCTTTGGTAAGCATGCCACCAGTTGGGATCGCGTTGAAATAATCAAGGAATGCATCCACGGTCGCTTTCACGAGTGCCGTAAATATAGGCCCCCACGAAACCAACGAAATAGTTGTTCGTCGGCTCGCTAGATAGTCAAACAGTGCTTGGTATGCTGAGTGAAGACCGTCATCAATAGACCTTAACTGTTCCAACGCCATGCTGTTGGATTCCGCTAGGTAGACTTGCTTTTGCTGAACGAAACACTCTTCCCAACGAAGTAGGCTAATGCGCGGCTCCATGACGCGAAATTCACTATGATCGATCGCGACAACGTCTTTACTCGGATAAAGCTCGCCAAACACGTGATCGTCAAACAATTTGTGGAAGCGAGATTGGTTAAGCAGCAATGGGAAGGACAGGCTGCTTTCTACCTGTTCACCCTCAATATAAAATGTCAGGGAATTATCACCTGATTTCACCACAAAGCTGATTTCTTCTGACTCGTTGGCCAAAGATTCAAAATCGACAACACCAAATTCTGCGCGGTCAACCACTTCACCGACATCATCTAGGCTTCGGTTTGCAGTTAGCGCCGGGTTAATAACCAAGCTGTTGTCTACCGTTTTCAAGGTAAGGCGTTTTTTTGAAGGCTCAACGGCGAAAATGTTTTTGAATGCCTCGAGGTGAAACTCGCCTTTTCTGACAACCAAGCAACGGAAGTTATGGTGTTCAGAGGTATTGTCACGCTTCAATGCTAGCGTGAAAAACAAAGGCTCATTGGCATAACTAGCTGCTAGAGTAGCGTTTGCCCCTTTACTAGTTAGGCGCGTGCTGATGACTTCTTGTTTGCCAAGTGCATTCGCTGGCGAGACTTTAAACTGCTCTTTTCTTAAATCGCTGATGCCAGAAAAGCTCAGTTTAAGTTCAAACTCACTTTGCCCTTCTTCCAGTGCAATAATCAAGTGACGGTCACGCAATCCTGCTTTAGTTTCTTTTGGGTAGCGACCAATCACTTGCGCATTATTGGTCTCGTCTTCACCTTCATGCTTAAGGTTCTGAATCTTATTCCTTTTGATCTCTTCTCGATAAGTTTCAAACTCCACATCTTTCCAACCATCGTCAGAAAAATGTTCTTTGATAAACCTACTACTAAAGCCTTTCAGCCTTTCTTCGAGTTGCTGACCAAAATGCTCTACTTCAAACGACAACTCTTGGTAAAGCGTACGGTTTTCTTCTAGGCGCTGTTTGATCTGTTTTTTATTGCCCGATAACTCAGCAACAAAAGGATCCTCAAACATGCCTAGCTCGCTGAAACACAGCTCGCCATCCTCAACTGCCTTGTATAAAGACTCGAAACCGAACATGGTCGCACCATCTTCCAAAATCGCGTCAAATTGGTCGTCCAAAAGGCAAAGCGAAACGTCTCGAGATTTGTCAGATTGCTCAATAAAGCCACTAAGAGCGCATTTGATGTTCCCTGGACTCCACACCTGGCCAGACTGGCCAAGATCTTCCGCCGAGTTGATGAGAGTATCTAGGCGACTATTGTGAATCACCACCAGTGCACAGCCCTTCAACGGACCTTCCTGGCTTGCTATTTCGTCACGCAAATTAGAGATGTAGTTTTCGGTAAAGCCCGTTTCACACGCATCTTCGCTATGAAGCACTGGCACCACTTTGCAGTCTTCTAGGTCTAAATAGCTCAGCGCTACACCATTGCGATCTTCGCTCTCTCCTCCTTTTCGCGCTAAGAGCGCATCGAAAAGTCGCTGACTATTAGCATGGTCAGGAGAGTTAAACTGGTAGCGATAGCCTGCGCGGATGTTTCCTTTCGCGTGCAGTAAAAACTGCTCAACCAGAAACGATTCAAATTGTTTTGCGCACATACACTGCATCTCCACTATCACTCATGCGTTCAACGTTGCCAATTCGCTCATAGAACTTAATAAGCTCTTGTTCTGTCTGCTTATCAACAAAAATCCCCCTTTGCTGTAAGCCAATTATCAGCTCATGGAAGCGAAGCTTTTCTTCCTTACCCACCACCAGGTTAGTAAGCAAAATAATGTGGTCTTGAGTGAGTACTAACACCCGACCAGAGCGACCACGAGCTTGCACGAAGCCAGTAGCCATGTTTTCTTCAACCGCTTTAATATATTTTTTGATAGTCCCCGGACGGTCGGTTTTAGGGTCTCTGAACTGTTCTTCAGCAAGCTTCAAAGCATATTCCAACCAATCAATTGCGGTTTCTGCTTTTTCAGGTATTGCTGTTTCAAGTTTTCTGTTGTGGCGAAACATTTTTGCGTAATTTTCAATATACCCAGCTAGATCACTCCGCTCTGAACTCTTAATATCCTTTGCCAATTGCCACAAAGGTTTTTTTAATTTTTCTGGGTTTGGTTGAAGATTTTCCAGCATAGAGAGGAAGGGAAACAGCTTGAAAGACGATTCGCTAAAAAGCTTGTAACCGTGCTTTTTGATATGGATACGTTCACTGCTGGCGCGCTCATGATCCATGATGAAATACAGCGGTTTCGCGGTTGGGGCTTCACCTGTTTTCCAATCCGACAACGATAGGCTTAATTGAGCCGTGTAAGCAAAGCCATAGAATGCCAAGAAACGCTCGAACTCATCCAACAGGTATTTCGGATAACCAGTTAAAAACTCGAGGTCACGTTTAAACGCCTCTGCTATATAGGGCAAATATGGTGACTCGGTCACTTGGAAGTCCTTGTCACGATCTGACTCTGTTTTGTCTAAAAGCGTTTTAAGAAACTCCTCTTCGAGGAAGTTCAAGTTAGATTCAAATCGTTCAATTTGCTGTCCTTGAAGTAAGTTAATAAACAAGGATGCCATTCGCATGTCGCGCGTGTACTTGTTATCTTGACTCTTCTGGCTCTTAAACAACAGAAACTCAGGGGTTACCGAGAATATATTTTCATTAGTGAAATACATATCTTCAAGTACACTCCAAAATGCCTCTTCACCCAATTTTTTTTGTAAGTTGTTTTTGCAATCCGCAGTAAAATCTTGGTAATTGTACTTTTCTATTTTTTTACAAAGTAATCCACGCAGGACTAAGCCCACGACTGATGACCAGTCAAAATCATTGCCTTGCGTACGAATGGGAATGTAACTGCTCAACGTATTCTTATTTTGGAACTTATCAGCTACCGTTTGTGGCAAACCGGCCTTTATCGGTAATGTGAAATTATCGGTCGTCATTAGTGCATACCACTCACTTCAAAATAGTCACTTTCTTCTTTCACGATTTTGTAGCGCTTATCACCCTTGAGAATAAAAAAGGTCTCTTTTTGCTTAGCTACTGTCAGCATCTGTTCCAATGCTTCATCAAGTAACAAAACAGCATTTTTGTCGTGCTTGTTAGGGCGATACCCCTGCCCAATCTTGACCAAAAGCTCAAGTAGTTTGACGCTAATTGGCATTGGCTTAAGCGATTGTTCATCGACTTTCAGATACACATTGAAGGTGCCTATTTTTTCGAGTGTACTGTTTTGTATTGCTGAAAAATCGGCCTTAACTTCAAGAGACACCGCCGTTTTGTAGCCATTAAGCTCAGAAACTAAATACTCGTCTTTGTCGAGTGTTGGGGCATGACGATTACAATAGCGGTGAAGCGCTGCGATCAGCGTTTCTTTGTAGAAACTGCCAAGCAGTTTGCGCATCTTTCCTGAACCATCGAAATCACGATGTCGCATCCAGACAGATGCATAGGTTTCTACCAGATTGTTTGTGAACTCGTTTTGGATAGGCGTTACAAACTCATTGCTGAGCTCTTTGTCACCCCGAAGCAAATAGAAAAGGCGAAGAAAAGACGTTGCTTTGGTTACCTCGTAAAAACCAAGCTCGTTAATTTTAGATCTAAACGCATTGAAACGCTCATCTTCAATGCCCAGCTCATGCTGAAGCACAAACTCATCGACGGTGCGCGTGTGCAGATTACTTGGGTCAAAACCCTGTATACGGGATAACAGCTCGTTATCACTGCCTGCAAACAAGTTGTCGAACAAGTAGCCATCCGCCGCGAGCAACTGGAAAATGAAATCCAGTAACGCTCGGGCCGTGAGGAACTGATCTTTGATAAGACGGGCTTTGAGTAATAAGCCGATCAGAGATTCCTGAACTGAAGGGCGACTCAGCAGCGCATAGTTTGCCGTCAGGCGAGTATGACCTAGAGATTTGAGCTCTTTGTCATAAAGCGCATAGAAAGGATTCTCAAGCGTTTGTGCTGTCAATCTTTTTAGAAATTTTTCTGCAAAGTCTGATGCACAGCCCTCAGCATTGAAGGTGAATTTTGGATAGTCTTCAAAATCCAAGAATACGTACTGCTTTGGAATTGCTGATCGCTTACGAGAGAGAAAGTCTCTGAGCACCTTTTTGATGTCGCTATGCTCTTTGGAACCTTCTTCTGCATAATTGCCGAGCATACCAACGTTAATACCCACAACAAGTGGTTTATGACTTTGCTTGAACTGGGTGAATCTTTGATCAAGAGCTTGAATGGCTGTCTGGCTTGGATTGAAGCTGTGAGTCGCATCCAAATGGAAGTCATGAGTCACTTTGTGCTTTTGGCTGTACTGCGTCAAGATCTCAGACTTGCCATCACCACTACTTCCGCATAGGAAGATGACTTGATTGGACTTAGCAGATAGGAGTGCTTTTTTAAAATCCGCTTCTATATCTGTCGTGATGTATATGTATCTCTTGAATCCAACGAGGTGATCTTGATAGTGCTCTCTCTCGGTACTGACCGCATACGGTGAAGACTTTGAGAGAATGCTGAGAGCTTGTGCAAATTTCAACGGTCATTATTCCTTGAAATAATCAATAGGTTAAATATTACTAAAAAATGCACTATATTACTGTGATTTCAATACGAATATAGAGTGTCATCATAATGGACAAAAATCGATGAAAGAGACTGTAATTTAAATTGTGTATCTGCCTGTTTTTGATATGTTCCTCCTTTGACCTGCTCCCCGGTTGATCTTCGCATAGTCAAACGGCGTAATCCCTTTCTCCCGGTTCGCATCCAGAAAATCAGCCCACCACTGCAACATCAACTTGCGCTCATCCAGATGTTCCGCTTTATGGATATACGCCGCCCTCACCGAATTGCGTTCCATATGGCTCATCTGCCTTTCCACCGCATCCTTCGACCATAGCCCTGACTCAATTAACGAACTACAGGCCATTGTGCGGAAGCCGTGCCCGCAAACCTCAACTTTAGTGTCATAACCCATCACGCGTAGGGCACTGTTTACGGTATTTTCACTCATTGGCTTACGCGGATCATGATCGCCAATAAAAATCAGCTCATGTTCGCCACAGAACTGTTTTATCTGCTTTAGGATCGCCAGCGCCTGCTTTGAAAGCGGCACCAGATGCGGTGTACGCATCTTTGAGCCTCGCTGAGAATGTTTTACATCAGGAATAGGCTCTCGCTCAGGCGGGATGGTCCACGTTGACGTTTCAAAATCGATTTCTGACCAGCGAGCAAAACGCAGCTCACTGGATCGAATAAAGATAAGCAGGGTGAGTTCTGTTGCCCAGCGGGTTAGCGGCCTGCCGGTGTAGCTGTCTATTTTCTGTAGTAACTCAGGAATGCGCTTTAATTCCAGCGCCGGACGATGTTGTCGATTACCGGAAGCAACCGCCCCAGCCATCTCTTGTGCCGGGTTATAATCAATTAACCCACTTTGCACTGCATAACGCATGATGGCCGTAGTGCGCTGTTGAAGACGGGCAGCAACCTCAAGACGTCCAGACATCTCTACGGCTTTAATGGGTGCTAATAAATCGCGAGTTTTTAACTCAGCGATGTTACGCTCACCAAGCGCTGCGAAGAGATTATCTTCCAGACTTTTTAGCACACGATGGGCATGATCTTCAGACCACTTTTTATTGGTGCCATGCCACTCGATCGCTACCTCTTTGAAGGTTCGAGCTTTACTCTGCTCAACCTTATCATTTTTCTTTTTGTCTCCCGGATCGACGCCATTCGCTAGCAGCTTACGCGCTTCGTCACGACGTGCTCTGGCATCCGCCAGTGTGATTTCAGGGTAAACCCCAAGTGCCAGCATCTTTTGCTTGCCGTCAAAACGGTACTGCAAACGCCAGTACTTAGAACCATTAGGGTGGACGAGAAGATGCATACCACTGCCATCAGTCAGCTTGTATTGCTTATCCGTTGGCTTGGCTGTTCTGACTTTGATATCTGTTAGAGCCATGCTTATCCCCTCCCTGTTGGTACAAGCATTATCGAACCGGAAATACCATCATCTGTACCAACATCTGTTGGTAGATACACGTTGAAGTCGGTTGACCTTGAGAGAGTTAATATAGCGGGAATGATGGGTAAATACTGGATTTCAGGCACAAAAAAAGACGTCCGTTGACGTCTATTGATGTTCCGATGGTGCCGAAGGCCGGACTCGAACCGGCACGTATTTCTACGGTTGATTTTGAATCAACTGCGTCTACCGATTTCGCCACTTCGGCACTGAAGGGTATGCGGAAAACGTTGAGGATTATACCCTTACCGGCCACCTGCGCAACCTCAATTGTCCATCGTGTGCGCTAAGTGCCGAAAATTTCGCCTCACCATACAGACTATTCTCAATCACCGCCTCTGGCGCCGCTTTGCGGCGCATTAGCCGGAACTCCCCGCCCCATCGGCAGTCCTATCCAGCTGATAGCGGGCGCGCTGTTGTTGGCGCACCGGATATAAAAATGGGGTTAAAAATGAAAAGGCTCTTACAGCGGGTGACGCTGACGACAGGTATGCTCTCTTTTATGGTGGCAGGAACGGCGCTGGCGGCAAGCTGGCAGGATCAGCTCAACAGCGCGGCGTCGCAGCTGAGCCAGCAAAACAGTAATGCCACCAGCAACACTCAGAACGGCGCAAATGCGCAGAACGGTCTGTCGCTCTCCTCCCTTGCCGGCCTGCTGAACGGCGGCGATAAGGCGGTAAGCAGCAACAGCATGACTAACGCCGCCGGCATCATGGAATACTGCGTAAAGCATAACGTGGTGGATAACAATGTCGCCAGCATCAAGGATCAGGTGCTGAGCAAGCTCGGCCTGCAAAACAGCACCGCGCAGGCGCAGCAGCCTGACTATCAACAGGGTCTGATGGGGCTGTTGAACACTGGCAACGGCCAGCAGCTAAACCTGAAAAGCCTGAGCAACACCCCGCTCGGTGAGAAGGTGAAAACCAAAGCCTGTGATGTGGTGCTGAAACAGGGTAAAAACTTTATCTCCTGATGCTCGATCCCGCTCTGCGCCCTGCTCTCTGCGGGCGCAGAGCGTCTCCATCATGACATTCCCTCTTTCTCTAGTTCTGCGTAATGGTAAAGGTCATCGTCGCGCGTACCTTGCCGGGCGAGATACGGTTGCCGACTGGCGTCATGGTCGCCAGCAGCGGAATCTTGATCTCCGGTTCGCCATTAAAGTGATAAGGCTGCGGCGTATCAAACCGCAGCGGCGATCCGTCGCGATGCATAACCTTTACCACCACGCCGCTGGCAGACCCTTCTCCGTTTTCAATCGGCACGATGCCCGGCTCCGGCGACGACGCGCCGCTGGCTGTCGAGAAAGAAACATTGACCGGCAGGTCGCCCTGACAAATCAGCTCCACGTTAAAAGCGGTCGGCGTCACGGTGCTGCCCATGCCGACAAAGGTGCGGCGGTTAACGCTGCCCAGCTGCACAATCAGGTTCGGGGATTTGGCATAACAGCTTTTCATGCGCACGCTGCCGGAAGCCGCCTGTAAGCTAAGCGCGACGGCGGCGTTGCCGCTGCTGTCGGGCAACGTAAAGCGCGCCACTTCGCCGCCGGGAAAGCTGCCCGGCGTGATGTCGCCGATGCGGTAAAACAGCAGTTGAATATCAAAACCGGGCAGCGGCGCGTTCGGGTTGGGCGTCAGCGTCGCCGAAACCGGAACAGAACGATCGCTGAACAGATAATCAGAGATCTTTACTCCCACGCCCGGCACGCCAGTCTCATAGACATCGGGCAATACGCCGCTCGGTCGGCTCCAGTTGCCGCTCATCATCGACTGATAGGAAATGCTGCCGGAGCAGCGCTGCGCGGCCACGCCCGCCAGGCTGACGGTTTTACTGCCGATGACGCTGCCCGGCGGCAGGTTAGGATCGATCAGCAGATCCGGCAGCGTGACGCGCTGCGTTCTGGTCGCATCGATATCGCAGCCTGCGGCCCAGCCGCTGGCGGGCAGCATGGCTACCAACATCATCACGCCCGCCGCTCCTGTTAACTTCTTCATATCCATTCCTTATGGTGCGTTTAACGGCAGGTCGCCTGAAGCTGGCTCACTGGCTGACTTTTTCCTTCCGGCAGGACAAAGCTGGCGCGACACTGGTTGTCGGCGTTTTTGCCCCAGCTCACCAGCAGCGTGCCCTGTGGGCCCAGGCCGCTGAGCCAGACTTCACCTTCATTGCCGACAATGCTGCTGTAGTCGGCGTTCTCATCCGCCAGCCTGACCGTGGCGCCGAAGGGAACCGGCTGGCCATTGCTGCGCGTCAGCCTGATCAGGGCGCGCTGGCCGGTACGACCGCTAAAATCAGCGCGCACCACGGCACCGCGCGTAGGAATGACCTGAGCGCTGGTCTGATCCAGCTCCACGTTATCCGCCAGCGACAGCGGATCAAGCGACAGCTCATTCACCCGAAATGGCCTGACATAGGGCACCAGGGTATAGCCACGAAAGTCGGTGCGGACGCCGGTCTGGTTGGCGACCGACGCGCCGGCGATACCTGGCGCTTTTATCAGTGCAGCCGTCTCGCCCAGCGGCTGGCTGAGGGTAATGCCGTCCCGGTGCGCCATCAGCGCGCCGCTGAGGCCATAGCTGAGGCGTCGGCTGTGGCGATCCCAGGCGTAGCCCGCATCCACCTCGCCGTAGCCGCCGCGATAGTCCAGCTCTGCGCTGCCGCTGCTGCCTTCGTTGCGCGTGGCATAACCCTGCCGCACGCTCCAGCTCAGGTTGTTATCCGCCAGCGCCATGCCGCTCAGCCCCAGCGATTGACTGTCGCCGCCGTGGCGAGTGCTGTTCAACTGATAGTTTGCCCAGGTCCGCCCGCTTTCACGGCCGAGCGGCACGCTGAGCGAAAGCGCCAGCACCTTATCTTCCTGCGCAATGGTATCGCCCGCATCCTGTCGCAGCACGTTGCGGTTATAGCTGTAGTTCAGACTGAGGCTAATGCTGCGCCAGCTGTTGTTGTAGCCAACGCTCAGCGAACGCACATGGCGAGCGCTGTCCCAGTAATCTTCATTGATGGCGCTCAGCGTCAACGCGCCGGCGCCTGTCCATAAGTTCTGATTGAGCGTCATCTCGGCCCGCTGCCGTCGTCGATCCCACGGCCAGCGCTGACTGTCGCCGTCGCGATCCAGCGTCTCGCTCAGGCTGTAAAAGCCTTCCGTCGCATAGCGGTAGCCTGCCAGCGCCACGCTGGTGCCGGTCTCGACAAAATTTTTGCCATAGCGCATGCGCCAGGCGTGCCCCTGCTCATAATCCTGATGCGTCGGTTTGGCGCGCGCCAGCGTAACATCCAGCGACAGCGCCCCCAGATAACCGAAGTTTTTTCCGACGCCCGCCGCCAGCGAGCGGTAGCTCTCCGCCTGCTGTAGCCCGCCGTAGAGCGTAAACGCCTGCGGCAGGCCATAAATCGCGGTTCCCTGCAAAAAACGTTTGCCGTCCGCGTTATGGCCATAGCCGCGATACTCACCGCCGGTCAGGCTGTATTTAAGATGGCCTTCGCGTTGTAGCACCGGCACCGAGGCGAAGGGCACGACCAGCCGCTGTTCGCTGCCGTCCGCCTCTTTGATAGTGACATAAAGATCGCCGCTGCCGCCGGTAGGATAGATATCCGTGATTTCAAAAGCGCCAGGCGCGACGTAGGTCTGATAGATAACATGGCCGTTCTGCCAGACGTTAACCTGCGCATGGCTGCGGGCGATGCCGCGCACAACCGGCGCATACCCCTTCAGGCTGTCGGGCAGCATATCTTCATCCGAGGCGAGCTGCAGGCCGCGAAAAGGGATACTGTCAAAGATATCGCCAGGCGCGCTGCTCTCGCCAAGCGTCAGCTGCGCACGCAGCGGCACAATCTCCCGTTGCAGCCAGGTGTAAAGGCGATCCCAGCTTGTTGTGCCGTCCTGGCTGCGCGACCAGGTACTGTAGTTGCGCAGCCGCCACGGACCGACGTTGACGCCGGGACGCAGGCTCAGGAACTGACTATCGCTGCCGCTGCGATGCGCCTCCAGCGCCTCGCTCTGCGCGCCGCTAAAGCGATAGTTCAGCATCAGCGCGTTGATGCCGTTATCCCAGCGCGTCGGCGGCACCGCGTCGCGTGCAACGTTGCTTAGCGCCGCCTGCGGAACGCTCAACAGCAGCCGCTGCGCGCTGACATCCAGTCGCGCGCTGGCATCGTCGATCTGCTTCAGATCGGCGCAGCCTTCTTCCTGTTGCAGCTTCGGGTAACGCGCCACGTTAATGCCGTAGCGCGCCAGCGTCTCCACGCTCAAACAGGGCTGTAGCTGACCATCCCGCAGAGAGAAAGCGACGTCGCGCGTCTCCTGGATATGATTGTTCAACACCACTTCTACCCGATAGACGCCGGGCGGCTGCGGCATATTTTCAAAGGCGGAGAGGTCCACCGCGCCGTTTTCAGCACCCTGCTGTTCCAGCAGCGCCGGATTAAAATGCAAACTGCTATCGCTTATCGCGGGCTGTATAATGGCGAAAGTTATCGTTAGTAATAATAAAAGGCGTATCCATGCGCCCGCCATATGTTGTCCTTTCCGAATAGCGTTACTGTTTTTATTATTAAGAGATAAATTAATAGCTGGCCTGAAATGTCTCAGTCAGCGCGCCATAATCATTAATCAGGCGCCACCGCACCGTGCCGGTCGCAGCGAGCTGGGGAAGTGAATATTGCTTCTCGGCAAACGGCGCAACCCATTGCGGTTCAGAAACCGCTTTGCCATTAATTTCAATTGATTGAAAGTTCATATAAAAAGGCGTGGGGTTAGTAACCTGAAGCTTCCCCTGTTGCCAGCGCCATTGCAGCTTTTTCATCTGCTCCGGTAAAAAGCCGTTTTTCAGGCTCGCCGGGCGATAGATCAGTTTAATCTGGGTTTTAATAGCGATTTGCAGTGCGTTATCCACATCGGGCGCGGTGGGAATAGATTTAATATTCGCCCAAAAAAGGCTCTCCCGATCCGTGGGTAAATCGCCGCC
>NZ_JANION010000219.1:0-52481 GCF_024610815.1 Mixta sp. | reverse complement strand
TTTCTGAATCTTTAAAATGTGTAAATGCGCACATTTTTCTTTTTCAGCGACGCCTTTTTAGGGCTCCTTATGCCTGGCTGTGGCTGAGGTTACCCGATCGGATGCCGCATGGCGAGTGCTTTTACGCACTTTTTTATAGGTTTTTATGATGTGAAATCAATATATAACCATTTGGTTACTTTATAGACAAATGTGTGCAAATAATGGGGAGAGTAAAGGGGCTTTAACCGGCCAATTTAGCGGATTGAGGATGTTTTAAGAAAGTAGGGGCTGGACAAAAGCCTTTTCGTCATAATATGCGTTTAATATTGCCGAAATAGCGTCTTTGCGAATTTATCATTAGCATGCTTATTATCAACTGGTAAAAAAGGCCCGTCGGTTCATCGCCGACGGGCCTTTTTCAGGCGACGCTGCCGGGTTTGTATCTGCCTGGCAACGTACGATAGAGCCAGTTGACCAGCCAGTCGCTGGCGGGCGTGATTAGCCACCAGCTGAGTCCCACCAGCACAACCGACAGCGATCCCACCGCCACATCGGTAAACCAGTGCGCCCCGGCCATAATGCGCGGCAGGGAAAACAGCACCGCAATCACCAGCGCGGTAGCAAATGCCTTAACGCCGAAATAACGCAGCATAAAGCAGGCGAAAATGATCAGCATCATGCCGTGATCGCCGGGAAAGCTGTCTTTCGACGCATCTTTCGCCGGAATGCCGGTCAGCTCGCTGACGCGCCAGATATTATCGAAGAACAGCGTTGGACTGGAATGCTTCACCGGCAGCAGGTGGCCCAGCTGATTCAGGATCACCGCTGTCAACAGCATACAGATGCCGATAGCCAGCATGCGGCGACGCCCTTGCGGCGTCTCACTGCGCCAGTAAGACCAGTAAAGCAGGCCCATCGCCAGTAAAGAGACGGCGTCGAAACCACGGAAGTTAGTCACCGCCAGCAGCAGGGCGAAAGCATAACTGGTTGCCATATGCTGGTTGAACCAAAAAAATATCGACTTATCAATGCCGAACCAGGGGCCGTGGTTGCCTGGTAAATACCAGGATAAAAACAGCGCCGCTCCAGCCAGGTTCAGCAGCAGAATAATCGCTAACCGTTTTGCGTTCATAGGGACTCAAGTTAAAGGTCAAAAATAACGGCATAAGTTAACGCTTATCACTTAAACGGAGTTTCAACAATTCGTTTTGCAGCTGATTCCAGTCCGCGTCGCTGTGATGAATGATCTCGATGCGGCTATCCGGCGGCGGCGCCTGGCGCGTTTCAATGCGAAAGTCGGCGCCCTGGCGGTTAATGCTGACCGCGCCCTCGGCGATGCGCATCACGCCTTTTACGCGTTCGACCGGCGCCAGGCGCGCCCACTCCAGCACGCCGACGGTATCGAAAACGGTCTCGCTGTCGAAAGCCCAGCCGCAGGCGTAGTAGCCCTGGCCCTGATTAAAGGCGCGCCGCCAGCGCGCATTATTGTCAAGACGCAGCGCGCCCAGACCGGAATCGCGCCGCGGATGGCTATGCTGATGCGTTTCGCTCTGCGGCAGGGCGCGCAAATTGCGGCGCGGCTGCGCCAGCAGAGCGGGATCGATGCGGCCATACTCGGTGCCGATCAGTTGACGATCGCCGAGTTCCTCTGCCTGCCACTGCGCCAGCGCCTGTCGATCCTGTTCCTGCCAGCGATCCTGCTTATTGGCGACCACGATATCCGCCGCCGCCAGCTGATCGCGAAAGTTCTCGTTTTCCCGCACGCGCGCGTCGCTGAGCTGGCGCGGATCGAGCAGCGTCAACGACGCCTGTAAGGTTAGCCAGGGCTGATAGACCTCGGCGCTGAGCATATCAAGGATCTGTTTGGGATGGCCCAGGCCGGTCGGCTCAATGAGCAGTCGGTCAAGCTGATGCTGACGCAGCAGCATGTTCAGGCCAACCTGCATCGGCAGACCGTTCACGCAGCACATGCAGCCGCCGGGGATCTCTTTCAGCACCGCGCCGCTTTCCGCCAGCAGCGCGCCATCGATGCCGATTTCGCCAAATTCGTTCACCAGAATCGCCCAGTTTTCTCCTTCCGGCTTATTGGCCACTAAATGCAGCAGCGTGGTGGTTTTGCCGCTACCGAGAAAGCCGGTAACTAAATTGACCTTGATCATACTTACCTCTTTTTATCTGCATCAGGCGTTTTTCTTATACGCAAAAAAGCCAGAAGCGTTTTTAGTTAATCGTATTACTAATGAACCAACCTATCGCCTGGAGCAATTATGAAGCCTGTAGCTTTATCTGGCCTGATGCTGTTCAGTGTTGCCGCTTCTGCAGGAAACGGCATGATACTTTTTACCGGCAGCATTTATGAAAGCGGCTGTCATTCTTTCGTTATAGAGCAAGAGCTGCGCATCAGCTGTTATCAACAGGGTGAATGGCGACAACAGGCGGAATCACTTGCTGAACTTGGCCTGGAAAAAATGCGGTCAACGCCCGTGGCGGATATGCAGCTGACCTGGCTCGACAGCCAGCAAAAAATGGGCATAGTGACGATCAGTTTACATTAGATGTTTTGTTATAATATAACAAAAATACCGGCGGGGATGCCGCCGGGTGAGGGCGTTACTCGGCGCGGCCCATATAGCGGCGCTCAGCGATATGTATACGAATTTTTTCGCCGTTGCTGAGATATTCCGGCACCTGAATGGAAAGGCCGGTGCTCATTACGGCGGGTTTGGTGCGCGCGCTGGCCGATGCGCCTTTAATGCCCGGCGAAGTATCGACGATTTCCATATCTACGGTCTGCGGCAGTTCAAGCGCCAGCACCTGACCATCCATTGTTAATACCTGAATGCCGGGAATGCCGCCTTCAGGAATAAACAGCAGTTCTTCTTCAATCTGCTCTTTTTTGAAGGTGTAGGGCGTATAGTCTTCATCGTCCATAAAGACATACTCGTCGCCGTCGACGTAAGAGAAGGTCACCGAGCGGCGGCTCAGCGAAATGACGTCCAGAATGTCGTCGCCTTTAAAGCGTTCTTCCACTTTCAGGCCGGTGCGGATATCGGTAAAACGCATTTTATACAGGGTTGATGCGCCGCGGGCGCTGGGACTCTGGATATCGATATCTTTCACCAGCAGCAGCTTGCCGTTCCAGGTTACGGCCATTCCGCGCTTAATTTCGTTAGCTCTTGGCATGTCAACTCTCTCTGCGTGTCGAAATAAAGAATCGCGACAAAGTACTCCCGGCCAGCTGATCAGGCAAGATCCCCATGGAATTTTTCCCGGCGCGCATGGCAATTGCGGCGGCGGACTGATATTGTCGCGGAAATTTCTGAAGGGGAAAGGTATGGAGTGTCGCACCGCCTGCGGCGCCTGTTGTACGGCGCCGTCTATCTCATCGCCTATTCCCGGCATGCCGCAGGGCAAACCGGCCAATACGCCCTGCGTTCAGCTCGACCCGCAGCAGCGCTGCAAAATTTTCGGTTCGCCGCTGCGGCCGAAAGTGTGTGCCAGCTTACAGCCGTCCGCAGAGATGTGCGCCTCGACGCGCGAGCAGGCGATGACCTGGCTGCTGACGCTGGAAGCGGCGACCGCGCCCTGACATTATCCTGCTGACCTGCTGACCTGCTGACCTGCTGACCTGCTGACCTGCTGACCTGCTGACCTGCTGACCTGCTGACCTGCTGACCTGCTGACCTGCTGACCTGCTGACCTCTGACCTGTTGACCTCTCTTGCCCTGGTCCCTCTGTGACTTTCGCGCGCTTTCACGCCCCATGAGCGTAGTTAAACAACGCAACGGGAACGTGCGCCTGCGTCTGTTTTCCGCCTGCTGATAAAAGCTGAAATATGAGCGTTGAGTTTAGTTCCTTTCAGCAAAGGCATCAGCTGCACAGCAGGTTTATTCCGAAAAGGTAAATGAAATGTGCGTTGCTTCAAAAATATGCTACGCAAATTTACGTATAACTTGCGTGCAAACGGCACTCTGTACCAAACTCATTGAAACGTTTCAGCGTTATCTCGGGAGTCATGTTGGCATGGGATAACGCTTTTTTTCTCAATACAGCTGAAACGATTCAATTTCGGCAGGAGAGGAGAACTATGTTCCAGCTCGATATTAAGGCCATTCATCCAGGTCAGACGGCCAGCAATAAGGAAGAGGCTATTCGTCAGGTTGCCGCCGCGTTGACCGCCGCTGGCAACGTAGGCGAAGGCTACGTGCAAGGCATGCTCGCCCGCGAACAACAAACCTCAACCTATCTGGGCAACGGCATCGCAATTCCGCACGGCACCACCGATACGCGCGACTTAGTGCTGCAAACCGGCGTGCAGGTGTTTCAGTTTCCGCAGGGCATCGCCTGGGGCGACGACCAAACCGCTTATGTGGTGATCGGCATCGCCGCGCGCTCCGATGAACACCTGGCGCTGCTGCGTCAGCTGACGCACGTGCTGAGCGATGACGATGTGGCCGCGCAGCTGAGAACAACCCACTCCGCAGAGGAGCTGCGCAGCCTGCTGATGGGCGAAAAGCAGGGCAGCGAATTTAAATTTGACGCCTCCCTGATCGCCCTTGACGTCAATGCCGGCGATCTGATGACGCTAAAGGCGCTTAACGCCGGTCGTTTACAGCAGGCGGGCGCCGTAGACGCGCGCTTCGTCACCCACGTGATCGGCGCGAAGCCGCTGAATCTGGGGCAGGGCATCTGGCTGAACGACAGCACCGAAGGCAACCTCGGCAGCGCCGTGGCGGTCAGCCGCGCCGCGCAGCCTTTCACCGTTGACGGCGAACCGGCAGCGATGCTGGTGACGGTCGCGGTGGCGGACGATAAACCGTTGCAGGTGCTGAACTATCTCAGCGACCTGCTGCTGAAGCAAAAAGCGGATCGCCTGCTGAAGGCGGACGCGGCGGGCGTGCTGGCGCTGATGACCAGCGAGGTGAACGAACAGGCAGAGGTGTTGACGGCGGAGTTTATCATTCGCAACGAGCACGGCCTGCATGCCCGTCCGGGCACCGCGCTGGTCAGCGTGATCAAACAATTTAACTGCGACGTCACCATCACCAATCTTGACGGCAGCGGCAAACCCGCCAACGGACGCAGCCTGATGAAAGTGGTGGCGCTGGGCGTGAAAAAAGGACATCGCCTGCGCTTTACCGCCAGCGGTGAAGATGCACAACAGGCGCTGGACGCCATTGAAGAGGCGATTAACAGCGGCCTCGGCGAGGGGGCAGCATGAGCAGACGCGTCGCAACCATTACCCTTAATCCGGCCTATGACCTGGTCGGCTATTGCCCGGAAATCGAGCGTGGCGAAGTCAACCTGGTGAAGACCACCGGCCTGCACGCCGCAGGCAAGGGCATTAACGTCGCGAAAGTGCTGAAAGATTTAGGCATCGACGTCACCGTCGGCGGCTTCCTTGGTAAAGAGAATCAGGACGGTTTTCAGCATCTGTTCAGCGAGCTGGGCATCGCCAACCGTTTTCAGGTGGTGCCGGGCCGTACCCGCATCAACGTCAAGCTGACGGAAAAAGATGGCGAAGTTACCGATTTAAACTTCTCCGGCTTCGACGTCAGCGCGCAGGATTGGGAACGCTTTACCACCGATTCTCTCACCTGGCTGGGCCAGTTCGATATGGTCTGCGTCAGCGGCAGCCTGCCTGCGGGCGTCGCGCCAGAAGCCTTTACGCGCTGGATGAGCGATCTGCGCACTCATTGCCCGTGCATTATTTTCGACAGCAGTCGCGAAGCGCTGGTGGCCGGTCTGAAAGCCGCGCCCTGGCTGGTGAAGCCTAACCGCCGCGAGCTGGAAATCTGGGCCGGACGCAAGCTGCCGACGCTGGAGGATGTGATTGAAGCGGCGCACGCCCTGCGTGAACAGGGCATTGCTCACGTAGTGATTTCGCTCGGCGCGGAAGGCGCGCTGTGGGTGAACGCCTCCGGGGAATGGATCGCCCGACCGCCGGCCTGTGAAGTGGTCAGCACCGTGGGCGCCGGCGATTCCATGGTCGGTGGGCTGATTTACGGCCTGCTGATGCGCGAATCCAGCGAGCACACTCTGCGTCTGGCGACTGCGGTCGCCGCGCTGGCAGTCAGCCAGAGCAACGTAGGCGTTACCGATCGTACTCAGTTGGCCGCAATGATGGCGCGCGTCGACCTGAAACCTTTTAACTGACAGCAGGAGAGGCATAATGAAAACGCTGCTGATGACAGATCCTTCGCTGGGGCTTGCTTCCGGCTATATGGCAAAACAAATTCTTGCGGCGGCGGCGGGCAAAGCTGGCCTGACGCTGGTGGAAAACCCGGCCGAGGCCGAACTGGTTATCGCGCTGGGCGACAGGATGCCGACCGACAGCGCCCTGAATGGCAAAGCGGTATGGCAGGGCGACGCCGCCCAGGCGCTGCGCGATCCGCAGGCGTTCCTTGCGCGCGCCAAAGCGGAAGCGAAACCCTGGCAGGCGCCCGCCGCAGAGCCGATCGCCGCGCCGGTGAGCGCGGCCGCCTCGACCGGCGCGAAGCGCGTGGTGGCGATTACCGCCTGTCCGACCGGCGTGGCGCACACCTTTATGGCCGCCGAAGCGATCGAAACCGAAGCGAAAAAACGCGGCTGGTGGGTAAAAGTCGAAACCCGCGGTTCAGTGGGCGCCGGCAACCCGATCACCCCGCAGGAAGTGGCGGAAGCGGATCTGGTGATCGTCGCGACCGATATCGAAGTGGATCTGGCGAAATTCGCCGGTAAGCCGATGTATCGCACCTCAACCGGCCTGGCGCTGAAGAAAACCGCGCAGGAGTTCGATAAGGCGCTGGCGGAAGCGCGTCCTTATCAGCCGAAAGGCAACACGCAGAGCGCCGCCAGCGATGGCGAGCAGCAGCAGGAGCGCGCGGGCGCCTATCGTCATCTGTTGACCGGCGTTTCTTATATGCTGCCGATGGTGGTGGCGGGCGGCCTGTCCATCGCGCTCTCTTTCGCCTTCGGCATTACCGCGTTTAAAGAGCAGGGCACGCTGGCGGCGGCGCTGATGCAGATCGGCGGCGGCACGGCGTTCGCGCTAATGGTGCCGGTGCTGGCGGGCTTTATCGCCTTCTCTATCGCTGACCGCCCCGGCCTGACGCCGGGCCTGATCGGCGGTATGCTGGCCAGCAGCATCAACGCTGGCTTCCTCGGCGGCATCATCGCCGGTTTTATCGCCGGTTACGCCGCGAAGTTTCTCAGCAGTAAAGTGAAGCTGCCGCAGAGTATGGAGGCGCTGAAGCCGATCCTGATTATTCCGCTGGTGGCGAGCCTGATCACCGGTCTGCTGATGATTTACGTGGTCGGCACGCCGGTGGCGAAAATCATGGAAGGCCTGACGCACTGGCTCGGCAATATGGGTACCGCCAACGCGGTGCTGCTGGGCGCGATTCTGGGCGGCATGATGTGCGCCGATATGGGCGGCCCGATCAACAAAGTGGCCTATGCGTTCGGCGTCGGGCTGCTGAGTTCGCAGGCTTACGCGCCGATGGCGGCGATTATGGCTGCGGGCATGGTGCCGCCGCTGGCGATGGGCGTGGCGACGCTGCTGGCGCGTAATAAATTCAACAAAGGGCAACAGGAGGGCGGTAAAGCGGCGCTGGTGTTGGGCCTGTGCTTTATCTCTGAAGGGGCGATTCCGTTCGCCGCCCGCGACCCGATGCGCGTGCTGCCGTGCTGTATCGTCGGCGGCGCGGTCACCGGCGCCATCTCGATGATGGTCGGCGCGAAACTGATGGCGCCGCACGGCGGTCTGTTTGTGCTGCTGATCCCAGGCGCGATTACGCCGGTACTGGGTTACCTGCTGGCTATCGTCGTAGGTACGCTGCTGGCGGGCGTGGCCTATGCGGTGCTGAAACGTCCTGAGTCGGAGCTGGTGAAAGCCTGATTCTCTCATGCGAATAAAAACGCCAGCCTTCGGGCTGGCGTTTTTTTATCTGGCGCAGGACAATTTAACGCGCGATCGTGACGTCGCTCAGGGCGACCTCCATCATTTTGCCTTTCACGCTGCGCTTCAGCGGCAGGAAAATATTCAGATCGTTTAAGAAGGCGGACTCGGTTTTGAAGGTGCCTTCATCATTTTGCTGTTCACAACTGACGCGCCAGTAGCTGCCGCTAAAGGCGGTGTTCAGCGCGTGGGCGTCGCCTTTCTCCATCACCTCGCAGCGATCGGTCATCCTGTTTACTTTTTCCTTCTCGCCCAGGTCGCCGTTTTCTACCGTGGTGACGTAGCGCTGCCCCTGATAAAGCGGGAAGCGCAGCGTCGTGTCCAGCGAGCGGGTTTGATTAGGCACATGGCTGATGGAAAGAGCGGACTGCAACTGAATGGCATTGGCTATCATGATGCGCTGTCCCCTGAACAGACGATAGTCCTCCAGGCGCACCATCAGCCCGTCGGGACGCGCATCGAGGATATAGCTCACCTTGTCGCTGCTGGCGTCGCTTTCCGTCCAGCGCAGGCGGCGGAATTTTGGCGGCGCCCAGTTTTTTACCAGCTTCTGCGCCTGCGCCGTCAGCGCCGCATCGAGCGGAAACTGCGTCAGCCACTGGGTTGAGTTATCGCCGAACTGCGGCAGCATCGGTTTCAGCAGATCATCGCTGGCGGGCGTTTTTTTACTGACGTAACGGCCGAGGCCGCGAAAGTCGCTGGGCGCGCTGAGCTGGCAGATAGCGTCAAAGGCGGCGACGGTCGCTGGCGTATTTTCAAAGCTGTCGGCGCGGCGGATAGCTTCTTTATCGATCAGGCCGTCAGTGACCCGGCCCTGTGGGTCAACATCCAGCGCGCCAACCACTTTATCCGTCTTGTTGCCGCAGTGATATAAGTGCAGTTCGATTTTAAAATTATAGGGTGCGTCATAAGGCGGGTCCCAGCTGATTTTATCGTAGCCGAAGCCGACCCTGACGATAAGACTCTCGCCAGCCCGGATAATATTGGCGCGATCGATAAGCGTAGGGATATCCCAGCGGTTCTTTTTCTCTACGTAAACCCACTCCGCCTCTTTAAGCTTCACGTCGCAGAGCTGCGCGATCTGCTCCTGCGTGATTTCTGGCGCAGGCTGTGGCGGTGCGTAGCGGGCCAGATTTTCGCCGTAGAAGCGATGTTCTTTTAGCCCCTCTTTATCCAGCAGATCCCAGTAGAGCTGGTAAGCCTGGCGCTGCGTACAGTCAATCGCCGACCAACGCTGCACCTGTCGGTTGTCGCTAAAGGTGATGTTGGTGACTATATTGATCTGATTATGCAGGCGCATCATCATAAATGGATTAACCCAGACGGACTTGATGGTTTTCGGCTGGACGTCGGCGCTGGCGGGCGCGCCAATTATCGCGGCAAGTAATAGACTTGTAGAAAAAACAGCGCGTTTCATGTGTTACTCCCTGTAAAAGAATCTGGCATCCTTTATCGGCACTGCGCTGTTATTCTTCAGTTTTTTTAACCTTTTACCAGGCGGCAACGATGCCAGAAAGCAGGCGGCGGCCGTGGCCTGCAAGCATGTGGCGGGTCGAGACCAGCCCGTGCGGGCTGGCGGAAAACCGTAGCCTGGTCGATGCTGGCCGCATCGCGCTGCTGTGACTTCAGCCAGGCTATTTCATCCTTCCAGATATCGGGCTTAATGGTTTCCAGAATCAGCAGAATATTGTCGCGGCTGTCTTTCAGACGCTGGCCGCATCGCGCTGCTGTGACTTCAGCCAGGCTATTTCATCCTTCCAGATATCGGGATTGATGGTTTCGAGAATCAGCGGAATATTGTCGAAGCGGCTGTCTTTCATTAGCCAGCTAAACACCGTGGTGCCGATATTCCCTTCGCCTAAGCTATGGTGACGGTCAACGCGGCTGGCGTAAGCGCTTTTCGCGTCATTAAGGTGCATGCCGCGCAGATACCGGAAGCCGACGACGCGATCGAACTCGGCGAAGGTCGCCTCGCAGTCCGCTTCGCTACGCAGATCGTAGCCCCCGGCAAAGGCGTGGCAGGTATCGATGCAGACGCCGACGCGCGATTTATCCTCTACGCCGTCGATGATCGCCGCCAGATGCTCGAAGCGGTAGCCGAGATTGCTGCCCTGACCGGCGGTGTTTTCAATCACAGCGGTAACGCCGCGGGTCTTATCCAGCGCGATATTCACCGATTCCGCGATGCGCTTCAGACAGGCTTCCTCGTCAATCTGATTCAGATGGCTGCCGGGATGAAAATTGAGCAGCGACAGGCCCAGCTGTTCGCAGCGCTGTAGCTCGTCGATAAAGGCGGCGCGCGATTTTTCCAACGGCTCCTCCTGCGGATGGCCGAGGTTAATCAGAAAGCTGTCGTGAGGCAGGATCTGCGCGCTGCTGTAGCCATACTTTTCGCAGGCGTTGCGAAAGGCGCTGATGATCGCCGGCGTCAGCGCGGCCGCGCGCCACTGGCGCTGATTTTTGGTAAACAGCGCAAACGCGGTCGCTTCCAGTTCGTGGGCGCGCTGCACCGCCTGGTCCACTCCGCCCGCCGCGCTCACATGGGCGCCGATAAATTTCATGCCGTTCTCCTGTTAATGGCCTTACCTGAGCAAACCGGTCATGATAACTGATGCGCCAGCGGCATGAAATGGTGAACCAGCAGGTTAAGCGCGCCGCCGCCCACGATGAGCCAGAGAAACAACATTAACCCTAATAACAGCGGGCGCACGCCCGCCTGTTTCAGCGCGCTGAAGTGCGTCGTCAGACCCAGCGCGGCCATCGCCATCGCCAGCAACAGGGTATCGACCGCGTTGATCGCTGTTATCCAGCTGGCGGGCAGCAGATGGAAAGAGTTAAACAGCGCGACGGCGATAAACAGCAGCGCGAACCATGGGAAGGACAGGGCGCGCTTTTCGCTGCTTTCTCCCGGCGTCAGCCGCCGCAGCCGGGCGGCAAGCAGCAGCAGGAACGGGGCCAGCATCATCACCCGCAGCATTTTGGCGATTACCGCCGCGTTTTCCGCCTCCGGTCCGATGGCATGGCCCGCCGCCACCACCTGCGCCACTTCATGCACGGTCGAGCCGGTATAAATGCCGAACTGCGTCGCGCTCAGTTCGGCCCAGAGCGGGTGCGCCAGCGACCAGAGCAGCGGATAAACAAAGATCGCCAGCGTGCCGAACAGCACCACCGTGGCGATCGCCACCGCCACCTTCGACGCCTGCGCCCTGATTACCGGCTCGGTCGCCAGCACCGCGGCGGCGCCGCAGATGCTGCTGCCGGCGCCGATCAGCCAGCAGGTTTCCCGGTCGAGCCGCAGCCAGCGACGGCCCAGCCAGCAGGCGAGCAGAAAAGTGGAGCTTAACGTCAGCGCGTCAATCAGCACGCCGCTGACGCCCACATCGGCGATCTGCTGGAAAGTCAGACGAAAGCCATAAAGAATAATGCCGAGACGCAGCAATCGCTGCTTCGCCAGCAGCACGCCGCTGTCGCAGGCGCGGTGCAGGTGTGGATAAAGCGTGTTGCCGAGTATCATGCCGATGACGATCGCCAGCGTTAGCGCGCTCAGGCCCAGCGCGGCGATCCTGGGCTGGCTGCCAGCCAGCAAGGCGACGGCGGCGATCGCTGCGGTTAACAGCAGGCCGGGCAGCCAGCGTGACGGCGTATGCTGTGATTTGGTAACGATTAATTCAGCCATGGTTCGACTCCTCTCTGTTGCGGAGAGTGTGCGCCAGGAGTGGTTTAAAAGAGAAATTGATTATATATTTATTATTAACCGGAATAAGTGGTATAGCGCGGAGAAACTATGTTTGGTCGATTGCGCCGCTGGGCGCGGCTTATTAAGAGAGATGCGCTGACGCTGTGGTACGCCTGTCGCGATCCGCGCACCCCGCTGTGGCTGAAGCTGATGACCGGCGTGCTGGTGGCCTACGCCTTCAGCCCCATCGATCTGATCCCCGATTTTATTCCTATTATCGGCCTGCTGGACGATGCGATCATCGTGCCGCTCGGCGTCATGCTGCTGCTGCGTCTGCTGCCGAAAGAGATCCGCATCAGCAGCGAAGCGAAAGCGGAGCAGCGGCGGCGCAAGGGGAAAAAGGTGGTCAGCCGCGCCGGACTGGTGATGGTGCTGCTTATTTGGCTGGCGGTTATCGTCTGGTGCGTCAGACATTTTATGGCATAGGGAAAGCGCCATGCATATCACGTTGCGTCAGATAGAAGTGTTCACCGAGGTGTTGAAAAGCGGCTCGACCACCCAGGCTTCGCAGCAGCTGGCGCTGTCGCAGTCGGCGGTCAGCGCCGCGCTGGCCGATCTGGAAGGGCAGCTCGGCGTGCAGCTATTCGATCGCGTCGGCAAAAGGCTGGTGCTGAATGAGCATGGCCGCCTGCTTTATCCGCGCGCGGTCGGGCTGCTGGAGCAGGCCGCCGATATCGAACAGCTGTTTCGCGAAGATAACGGCGCCATCCGGCTCTACGCCAGCAGCACCATCGGCAACTATCTGCTGCCCGGCATGCTTGCCGTCTGGCGGCGCGACTATCCGCAGCTGCCGCTGGAGTTGAGCGTCGGCAACAGCCAGGACGTCATCAATGCGGTGGCCGATTTTCGCGTCGATCTTGGGCTGATTGAAGGGCCGTGTCATCTGAACGATATCGTCAGCGAGCCGTGGCTGGAAGATGAGCTGGTGGTGTTCGCCGCGCCGGAGGCCCCGCTGTTGCAACAGCCGGTGACGCTGGAGAGTCTGGCCGCCGCGCCCTGGATTCTGCGCGAGCACGGCTCCGGCACGCGCGAAATCGTCGATTATCTGCTGCTGTCGCATCTGCCGCAGTTTCAGCTGGCGCTGGAGCTGGGCAACTCGGAAGCGATCAAACATGCGGTGCGTCACGGCATGGGCATCAGCTGCCTGTCGCGCCGGGTAATCGCTGAACAGCTGGAGACCGGCTCGCTGGTGGAAGTGCCGATTCCGCTGCCCAAACTGTCGCGTACGCTTTACCGCATTCATCATCGACAAAAGCATATCTCGCGCGCGCTGGAACGCTTCCTGAGCTACTGCCGGGAGTAGGGCAGGCCGCGGCGCGCGCCGTTGCTAATAATCACGGCCGCATCATGAAGGTAACTTATAACGGTAGGTTATCGCTATACTTGACCGGACAGCTTGCTACAATCGCGCCTCATTTTTACCCATTTACAGCGTTTAAATATGGTTCAGGATAAAAAAACAACACAACAACCTGGGTTGCAGCGCGCATTGAAAGCGCGCCATTTAACCATGATCGCCATCGGCGGCTCTATCGGCACCGGGCTGTTTGTCGCCTCGGGCGCCACCATCTCTCAGGCGGGGCCGGGCGGCGCGCTGCTCTCCTACGCGCTGATCGGTCTGATGGTCTATTTTCTGATGACCAGCCTCGGCGAACTGGCGGCCTTTATGCCGGTTTCCGGCTCTTTCTCCACCTATGGTGCCAAATATGTCGAAGAGGGTTTTGGCTTCGCGCTTGGATGGAACTACTGGTACAACTGGGCGGTCACGATCGCCGTTGACCTGGTGGCATCACAGCTGGTGATGAGTTACTGGTTCCCGGATACGCCGGGCTGGATCTGGAGCGCCCTGTTCCTTGGCCTGATGTTCCTGCTGAACTACATTTCGGTGAAGGGCTTCGGCGAAGCGGAATACTGGTTTTCGCTGATCAAAGTGTCGACCGTGATTATCTTTATCGCCCTGGGCGTGCTGATGATCGTTGGGATTCTGCGCGGCGGCGAAAGCGCTGGCTGGCAGAACTGGCAGATCGGCGATGCGCCGTTCGCCGGTGGTTTTTCCGCGATGATCGGCGTGGCGATGATTGTCGGCTTCTCCTTCCAGGGCACCGAGCTTATCGGCATCGCGGCGGGCGAATCGGAAGATCCGGCGAAAAACATTCCGCGCGCGGTGCGTCAGGTCTTCTGGCGTATTCTGCTGTTCTATATCTTTGCCATTCTGATCATCAGCCTGATTATCCCTTACACCGATCCGAGTCTGCTGCGCAATGACGTGAAAGATATCAGCGTCAGTCCCTTCACGCTGGTGTTCCAGCATGCGGGCCTGCTCTCGGCGGCGGCGGTGATGAACGCGGTGATCCTGACGGCGGTGCTGTCGGCGGGCAACTCCGGCATGTATGCTTCCACCCGTATGCTGTTCACGCTGGCCAGCGAGGGCAAAGCGCCGCGCATTTTCGCGAAGCTGTCGAAAAACGGCGTGCCGCGCAACGCGCTCTACGCCACAACCGTGGTGGCGGCGCTCTGCTTCCTGACCTCGAAATTCGGCAACCAGCAGGTTTATCTGTGGCTGTTGAACACCTCTGGCATGACCGGCTTTATCGCCTGGCTGGGGATCGCTATCAGCCACTATCGCTTCCGTCGCGGCTACGTGATGCAGGGGCATGACCTGGCGGATCTGCCTTATCGCTCAGGCTTTTTCCCGCTGGGACCGATCTTCGCCTTCGTTCTCTGCCTGATTATTACCCTGGGGCAAAATTATCAGGCGTTCCTGGCGGACACCATTGACTGGTACGGCGTGGCCGCCACCTATATCGGCATTCCGCTGTTCCTGCTGATCTGGTTCGGCTATAAGCTGGCGCGCCGCACCCGCTTTGTACGCTATAAGGATATGGAGTTCCCGCGCTTCGGCGAGTAACGTTGAAGGCAGGCTGGTTAACATAAAGGCGCGACGCAGGTCGCGCCTTTTTTCGTATCCGCGCAGATGTTATAAATTGCATTGATAAGCATTATCATTTGTTTTATTGTTCCAGCCCTTATCGTTACGCCTCTATGACGGAAGCGCGTAGCGGGCAGGGCAGTCTACGTTGTTAAAAGCGAGCCCGCCGCGTCTGAAAGAACGGACATTGACAGGATTTAACATGAGTGTGACACACGACTCCGCGCACGTTTCCCGCACCGCGCCGCCCGCTGCGGTTATGGGACGCTACCGCCAGCTTCTGCGCCAGCGCCTGCTGCTGATGAGCATTTTGCTGCTGGCGATTCTGGCCTCGCTGGTTCTCGATTTTACCCTCGGCCCCTCCGGGCTGACGTTGAACACGCTGTGGCATACGCTGTTGCAGCCCGATAGCGTCGATGCCGGTACGCGAGTTATCGTCTGGGAAATTCGTCTGCCCTATGCGCTGATGGCGGTGGTGGTGGGGCTGGCGCTCGGCCTGGCCGGCGCGGAGATGCAGACCATCCTCAATAACCCGCTCGCCAGCCCTTTTACCCTTGGCGTCTCGTCCGCCGCGGCGTTCGGCGCCGCGCTGGCGATTATTCTCGGCATCGGCATTCCCGGCATTCCCGATCAGTGGTTCATCTCCGGCAACGCTTTTATCTTCGCGCTGTTCGCCGCGCTGATGCTTGATGGCGTTACGCGCTGGACGCGCGTCGCCACCTCCGGCGTGGTGCTGTTCGGCATTGCGCTGGTATTCACCTTTAACGCGCTGGTGTCGATGCTGCAATTTATCGCCAGCGAAGATACCCTACAGGGGCTGGTGTTCTGGACCATGGGCAGCCTGGCGCGCGCCTCCTGGGAGAAGCTGGCGATATTAAGCGTTGCGGTGCTGCTGCTGCTGCCGTTCTCTTTAAAAAGCGCCTGGAAGCTGACCGCGCTGCGCCTCGGCGAAGATCGCGCCGTCAGCTTCGGTATCGACGTGCGGCGCCTGCGTCTTGGCACGCTGCTGCGCATCAGCATTCTTTCCGCGCTGGCGGTAGCGTTTGTCGGACCGATTGGCTTTATCGGCCTGGTAGCGCCGCATATCGCTCGTCTGATCTTCGGCGAAGATCATCGTTATTATCTGCCCGCCAGCGCCCTGACCGGCGCGCTGGTGCTGTCGATGGCCTCGGTCGCCTCGAAGAACCTGATTCCCGGCATTATTATTCCGGTCGGCATCGTCACCTCGCTGGTGGGCGTGCCCTTCTTCCTGACCATTATTCTGCGCAACCGGGGGAATGTCTGATGGAAGGTTTACAGATCCGCGCGTTCCATACCGGCTATCCGAAGCGCAACGTCATCGAAAATCTGAACGTGCCGCAGCTGCCGCGCGGCAAAATCACCGTGCTGCTGGGGCCGAACGGCTGCGGCAAGTCAACGCTGCTGCGCGCGCTGGCGGGATTGAATCAGGCGCGCGGCGAGCTGTGGCTTAACGGCGAAGAGCTGATGGGGCTGCCGTTCGCCCGCCGCGCCGAGCGGGTCGTTTACCTGCCGCAGTCGCTGCCGGCGGGCGTGCATCTGCACGTGCTGGAATCGATCATCGTCGCGCAGCGCGCCTCCGGCGGTCACGGCGGAGCGGCCAGCGAAGCGGAGGTGATGGCGCTGCTGGAACAGTTGGGCATCGCTCACCTGGCGTTAAGCTATCTCGATCAGCTCTCCGGCGGGCAAAAACAGCTGGTGGGATTAGCGCAGTCGTTAATTCGTCGTCCGCACTTATTATTACTCGACGAACCTTTAAGCGCGCTTGATTTGAATTACCAGTTTCACGTGATGGATTTAGTGCGGCGGGAAACGCGGCGGCGCAATATCGTCACCGTGGTGGTGGTGCATGATATTAATATCGCGCTGCGTCATGCCGAACATGTATTAATGCTGCAACAGGGCAGGCTGATTGCCGACGGCGCGCCGGAGAAGGTGATTACCGCCCAAAGCCTCGCCGAGGTCTATGGCGTGCGCGGCCGCATTGAGCTGTGCTCGCAGGGGACGCCGCAGGTGCTGATTGACGGGCTGGTGGCGGAGCCAGGGCTTTAATTTTCGCCGCGCCTGCTAAATATAAAATTCGCAGGCGCAGCAAACGCGTGGAATAAATCAGTTAGCAGGCGATTTATTCCACCCATAATAAATAGATGTATTCCGCTTTAAATCATTTTTTTTACAGGCGACGGGTTGCGCCTTTTCAATGTGGGCATGAGCGTAAATTTATTTTGGTTACTTTTACCTCATGGAGAGAAATATGTTTCGCTTAAATGGTGTGATGCGCGCAGGCCTTTGCACGTCCGTTATTTGTCTGGCGCTGCCAGCCTACGCCGCCGGAGAAGATCACAACGATACGATGGTGGTGACCGCCTCGGCGAATGAAATTAATTTGCAGGATGCGCCAGCCAGCATCAGCGTGATCACCCACGAAGAAATTAAGCGCAAGCCGGTGCAAAACCTGCGCGAAGTACTGCGCGAAGTGCCGGGCGTTCAGCTTACCGACGAAGGAGACAACCGTAAGGGCGTCAGCCTGCGCGGGCTGGACAGCAGCTATACCCTGATCCTGATCGACGGCAAGCGCGTCAGCTCGCGCAACGCGGTGTTTCGTCATAACGATTTCGATCTCAACTGGATCCCGGTCGACGCCATCGAGCGCATCGAGGTGGTGCGTGGGCCGATGTCCTCGCTCTACGGCTCCGACGCGCTGGGCGGCGTGGTCAACATTATTACCCGCAAGGTCGGCAAAGCCTGGCACGGCACCCTGAGCGCCGACACCACCTTGCAGGCGCATCGCGATCGCGGCGACAGCTATAATGGCAACTTCTTCACCAGCGGCCCGCTGATTGAGGATCTGCTGGGCGTGAAGGTCTACGGCAACCTCGGCAAGCGTGAAAAAGACGACGCGCCAGCCAGCGGCGATTCGGCGCGCATTGAGGGCTACACCAGCCGCAACGGCAACGCTGAATTTACCCTGACACCCGACGATAATCAGGAGATCGGCTTCGGCTACGGCTTCGACCATCAGGACCGCGACTCCGATTCGCTGGATAAAAACCGCCTCGAGCGACAAAACTACAGCCTGAGCCATAATGGCCGCTGGGGCTTCGGCAATACCGAGCTGCGCTTCTACGGCGATAAAATCGATAACTATTCCAGCGACGTCATCACCTCGCGCAATAACAGCCTCGACGGCAAGCTGGTGCTGCCGCTGATGGCGATTAATCAGCTGCTCACTTTCGGCGGCGAGTGGCGTCACGATAAGCTGAGCGACAGCGTCAACCTCAAGAGCGGCGGCGACGCCTCCGCCAGTCAGTATGCGCTGTTCGTGGAGGATGAGTGGCGGCTGCTGGATTCGCTGGCGCTGACCGGCGGCCTGCGCATGGACGATCACGAAACCTACGGCGATCACTGGAGTCCGCGCCTCTATCTGGTGTGGAACGCCAGCGACACCGTAACGGTAAAGGGCGGCTGGGCGAATGCCTTTAAAGCGCCGTCGCTGTTGCAGCTCAGCCCCGACTGGCAGAGCAACTCCTGCCGTGGCAGCTGTTCCGTGGTGGGCAGCCCCGATCTGAAGCCGGAAACCAGCGAAAGCTTTGAGCTGGGACTTTACTGGCGCGGCGATGAAGGCTGGCTGGACGGCGTCAGCGGCAGCGTTACCGCCTTCCAGAACAACGTCGACGATATGATCAGCATCTCGCGCACCTCCGATCCCGCTTTAGCGCCCGGCTACAGCAACTTTGTCGGCTTTGATAAAAACGGCAAACCGGTGTTCCGCTACTACAACGTCAACAAGGCGCGCATCACCGGCCTTGAAACCGAGCTGAAAGTGCCGTTCAACGATAGCTGGAAGCTGACGCTGAACTACACCTACAGCGACGGACGCGATCTCAGCAACGGCGGCAACAAGCCGCTGAGCGAGCTGCCGCTGCATACCGCCAACGGCACGTTGGACTGGACGCCGCTGGATGACTGGAATGTGTATTTGCAGGCGAATTACTCGGGTCAGCGCCGCACGCTGAAAAATGACGGCGTAACGCCGGGCGGCTATGTGCTGTGGAACACCGGCGCCAGCTGGCAGGCGACCAAAGCGGTGAAGCTGCGCGCAGGGGTGCAGAATCTGCTGGACAAGGATTTCAGCCGCGATGATTACGGCTATAACGAAGATGGCCGCCGCTACTTCCTGGCGATGGATTACAACTTCTGAGAAAAGTAAAAAGGGCGGCCATGGCCGCCCTGAAGAGAGCGCTGCGCGCCCTGACTAACAGCAGGGCGCGTTTTTTTATGCCAGCAGATGCTGCGCATGGAAGCGCAGGTGATCTTCCACAAAAGAGGCGATAAAAAAGTAGCTGTGATCGTAGCCCGGCTGAATGCGCAGCGTCAGCGGCCAGTTCGCCTGCTGCGCCACCGCTTCCAGCTGTTCCGGCTGCAGCTGATCGGCAAGGAACTGATCGCTGTCGCCCTGATCGATCAATATCGGCAGCTGCGCTGGCGACGCCGCCATCAGCAGGCAGCTGTCATACTGCCGCCACTGTTCGCGATCCTCGCCCAGATAGGCGCTGAACGCTTTCACGCCCCACGGCACCGCCGCCGGGTTGACGATCGGCGCGAACGCCGATACCGAGGCGAAGCGATGCGGATTGCGCAGCGCCAGCACCAGCGCACCGTGGCCGCCCATCGAATGCCCCATGATCGCCTGACGATCGCTGACCTTAAAGTTGCTGGCGATCAGCGTCGGCAGCTCCTCGTTCAGGTAATCATACATGCGGAAATGCTGGCGCCAGGGCGCCTGCGTCGCGTTCAGGTAGAAGCCTGCGCCCTGTCCGAGATCGTAGGCGTCGTCATTGGGCACCTCATCGCCGCGCGGGCTGGTGTCCGGCATGATCAGCACCAGGCCCAGCTCCGCCGCCACGCGCTGCGCGCCCGACTTCACGACGAAGTTTTCATCGGTACAGGTCAACCCCGCCAGACACCACACCACCGGCGGCGGGGTGTCGCTTGTCGGCCCCGGCAGAAAAATGCCGAAGGTCATATTGCAGCCCAGCACCGATGAATGGTGGCGCCAGCGCTGCTGCCAGCCGCCAAACAGGCGATGCTCTTCCAGTAATTCCAGCGTTGTTGGCATGACGCCTCCCGTTTATTTACTGAAATGCACCACGGAGCGGATCGATTTGCCTTCGTGCATCAGATCGAACGCCTCGTTGATCTCTTCCAGCGGCATAGTGTGGGTAATAAAATCATTGAGCTGGAACTTGCCGTCGAGGTAATCCTGCACGATGCCCGGCAGCTGAGAACGGCCTTTCACGCCGCCGAAGGCGGAGCCGCGCCAGACGCGTCCGGTCACCAGCTGGAAAGGACGGGTGGAGATCTCTTCACCTGCGCCCGCTACGCCGATAATCACCGACTCGCCCCAGCCTTTGTGGCAGCACTCCAGCGCGGAACGCATCACGTTTACGTTGCCAATGCACTCAAAAGAGAAGTCAACGCCGCCGTCGGTCATCTCAACGATCACCTCCTGAATCGGCTTATCATAATCTTTCGGATTCACCAGGTCGGTTGCGCCGAGCTTGCGCGCCAGATCGAATTTGCTGGTGTTGATATCGATGCCGATAATGCGGCCCGCTTTCGCCATCTTCGCGCCGATAATCGCCGACAGACCAATGCCGCCGAGACCGAAAATCGCCACGGTGTCGCCTTCTTTGACTTTTGCCGTGTTCATCACCGCGCCCATGCCGGTGGTGACGCCGCAGCCCAGCAGACAGACTTCTTCCAGCGGCGCTTCTTTGCTGATTTTCGCCAGCGAAATCTCCGGCACTACGGTATATTCGGAGAAGGTGGAGGTGCCCATATAGTGGAAGATCGGCTTGCCGTCTTTAAAGAAACGGGTGGTGCCGTCCGGCATCAGGCCTTTGCCCTGGGTGGCGCGGATCGCCTGGCAGAGGTTGGTTTTGCCGGAGAGACAGAATTTACATTTGCCGCACTCCGGGGTGTAGAGCGGGATCACATGGTCGCCGACTGCGACGCTGGTAACGCCTTCGCCGACCGCTTCCACAATGCCGCCGCCCTCATGGCCGAGGATCGCCGGGAACACCCCTTCTGGATCTTTGCCCGACAGGGTGTAAGCATCAGTGTGGCAGACGCCGGTCGCTACGATGCGCACCAGCACTTCGCCTTGTTGCGGCGGCATCAGATCCACTTCTTCAATCTTCAGCGGCTCGCCTGGAGCCCAGGCTACGGCGGCGCGGGTCTTAATCATTTCCATTTATACACTCCTGAGGATGCATCAACTCATCGTTAATGGGGTTGTCGTCAAACTGTTCAATTATTAAATACTTCAGCGCTTCCACATTGGGGGTAAACGCATCGCGCCGCCAGATAAGCCAGGTGGCGGTATCGCGGAATCTGTCCGGCAGCCGGTGCGCCTGCACTCGCTCGCGCGCCGGCAACTGCGCCAGCACCGATTCCGGGATCAACGCCACGCCGGCTCCGCTTGCGACGCAGGCCATCATTGCGTGATAGGACTGAATCTCCATCACGTTGTGCGGCTGTACGCCGCTGTCGCGGTACCACTCTTCCAGCAACAGGCGATAGGAGCAGCTGGTGCGAAAGGCGAAAACCGTATCGCCGCTGGCGTCGGCAGCGCTGCGGATCGGCGTATGATCGACGCTGGAGATCAGCGTCATCCGCTCGCGAAAAGCGATGCAGCCGTTCAGCTCGTCATAGTTAGCCGGCCCGTCGACCAGCGCCGCCGCCAGCGTGCCCTCGCGCACCCGATCGATAATCTCGCCGGAAGTGCCGGTGATCAGCGACAGCGCCACCGTCGGATAGCGCTGATGATAGGCGGCCAGCAGATTCGGCAGGCGCGTGGCGGCGGTGCTTTCCATCGAGCCGAGCGCGAAGTTGCCGCCCGGCTCGCCGGCGCGCGCCATGCTTAGCGCCTCTTCGCTCAGCGCCAAAATGCGTTGCGCGTAACAAAGGAAATTATGGCCCATCGGCGACAATCGCAGGCGTTGTTTTTCACGAATAAACAGATCCACCCCGATCTCCTGCTCCAGCTGGCGCAGGCGCGTGGTCAGGTTAGAAGGGACCCGATGCAATTGCTCTGCGGCGCGCGCCACCGAACCGGTTTCCGCCACCGAACAGAACATACGTAACTGGACTAAATCCATCTGTTCTCTTACCGTAATTAACTTTATCAGAATCATTCACTTTTCGTGAGTGTAAACCTCGTGCATGATGGACGCAACGGTTAAACAAAAAAGATGATGTCACAATGCGGAAAACAGAGGCGAAACGGACCGTAGGAGCAGGGCGTATTGCGTTAAGCGCGCTGCTGTCGCTGGTGGTGGCGATGGGTATCGGGCGCTTCGCCTTTACGCCGCAGGTACCGCTGATGATTGCCGATGGCCAGCTGACGCTCTCCAGCGCCAGCCTGGTAGCGGCGCTCAACTATCTTGGCTACCTGTGCGGATCGTTTGACGCGATGCGCGCGCGCCGTCATGTGGAACGGCGGCTGCACGCCGGGGTTTGGGGAGCGGTGGTGCTGACGTTGCTGTCGGCGTGGCTGAACGACGCCTGGCTGCACGGCGCGGCGCGTTTCATTATCGGCTGGGCCAGCGGCTGCGCGATGGTGCTGGTAGCGGCATGGAGCAACGAGCGTTTACAGCAGCTCGGCAGGCCGGGGCTGTCGGCGGCGGTTTTCGCCGGTCCGGGCATCGGCATTTTCCTCAGCGGCCTGCTGGCGGTGCTGCTGAACGGCTGGCAGGTCACGGCGGCGATCGCCTGGCTCGCCTATGGCGCGCTGGCGCTGTTACTCATTGCGCCGATTGCGGTGAATCTGCCGCGCCGCGGGGAGCTGCATCGGCCGGAAACCGCGCCCGCGCCGCTGGTGCTGGACGGCAATCTGAAGCGTCTGGTGCTGAGCTACAGCCTCGCCGGGTTCGGCTATATTCTGCCCGCCACCTTTCTTTCCCAGCTGGCGGCGACGCGTTTCCCGCACAGCCTGTTCGCGCAGTTCGTCTGGCCGGTTTTCGGCGGCGCGGCGGTGATCGGCATCGCGCTGGGCATTCTCACCCGCCGCTGGGCCGCCGCCCATCTGCGGCTGGCGGTGGCGCTGTGGGCGCAGGCGATCGGCGTATTTATCGGCGGCCTGCTGCCCGGCCTCGGCGGACTGGCGGCGGGCGCGCTGCTGACCGGCGGCGGCTTTCTCTGCGTGGTGCAACTGACGTTGCAGTATGGCCGCGAACTGGCGCCGCAGCATATGCGCTATCTGGCGGGGCTGCTGACCACCGGCTACGCCGTCGGCCAGCTGGCAGGGCCGCTGCTCTCCTGGCTTTCCAGCCTGTTATGGCACCGGCTGGAGCCGGCGCTGTTCGTGGCGGGCGCGGCGCTGCTGCTGGCTGGCGCGCTGGTCTGGCGCCGCGCCGCATGAAGGGATTTCAGGGCCGATTAAAGGGATTCACTGGATAAACGACCCGGAGTGCTTCAGAATACGCGCTCTGATTATTATCCCGACGACGACGCTGGCGCGATCGTCGGCTGTCACACCTGCTGGAGAAACATCACATGGCGACGTTAAGTCATGAAGCCGCTCTGGTTCACGATGCGTTGGTTGCGCGTGGACTGGAAACCCCGTTGCGTGCCCCCGTACGTGAAATGGATGACGAAACGCGTAAAACGCTGATTGCCGGTCATATGACCGAAATTATGCAGCTGCTCAATCTCGATTTAGACGATGACAGCCTGATGGAAACCCCTCACCGCATCGCCAAAATGTATGTGAATGAGATCTTCTCCGGTCTGGACTACGCTAATTTCCCGAAAATTACCCTGATCGATAACAAGATGAAGGTGGATGAGATGGTGACGGTGCGCGACATTACGCTGACCAGCACCTGCGAACACCACTTCGTGATTATCGACGGCAAGGCGACCGTTGCTTATATCCCGAAAGATAAGGTGATCGGCCTGTCGAAAATCAATCGCATCGTGCAGTTCTTCGCTCAGCGCCCACAGGTGCAGGAGCGTCTGACGCAGCAGGTGCTGATTGCGCTGCAAACGCTGCTCGGCACCAACAACGTGGCGGTCTCTATCGACGCCGTGCACTACTGCGTGAAGGCGCGCGGCATTCGCGACGCTAACAGCGCCACCACCACCACCTCGCTGGGCGGCCTGTTCAAGTCGAGCCAGAACACGCGTCAGGAATTTTTGCGCGCGGTGCGTCATAATTAATTCCCTTTGAAACGCGGCAGGAACCGGCATGCAACGAAATATCACGCTGGATTTTATTCGTGGTCTCGCCATTCTCGGTATCCTGCTGCTGAATATCAGCGGCTTCGGCCTGCCTTCCGCCGCCTACCTTAATCCCGCCTGGAACGGCGTCCCCTCGTTCAGCGACGCGCTGAGCTGGGCGCTGCTCGATCTGCTGGCGCAAAGCAAATTCCTCACGCTGTTTGCGCTGCTGTTCGGCGCCGGTCTGCAAATGCTGCTGCCGCGCGGCAAGCGCTGGTTGCAGGCGCGCCTGAGCTGGCTGGTGATCATCGGTTTTCTGCACGCCATCTTTCTGTGGGAAGGGGACATTCTGCTGGCCTACGGAATTATCGGACTGATCGCCTGGCGCATGATCCGCGACATGCCCTCGACCCGTTCGCTGTTCAATACTGGCGTCATGCTCTACCTGGTCGGCGTCGGCGTGCTGCTGCTGTTCGGCCTGATCTCCGACCCGGCGCCGTCGCGCTCCTGGTTGCCCGGGGCGGCGGACATTCAGTATGAAACCTTCTGGAAGCTGAGCGGCGGCACGCTGGCGATTGAAAACCGTCTCGATCATCTTTCATCGATGCTGCTGGCGTTAGGTGCGCAGTATGGCTGGCAGCTGGCCGGGCTGATGCTGATGGGCGGGGCGCTGATGCGCAACGGCTGGCTGCAGGGCGCTTTCAGCCGTCGCCACTACCGGCGCACGGCGATGGTTTTGCTGCCGCTGGGCTGGCTGATTCAGCTGCCAGGGACGCTGTTGCAGTGGCATCTCGACTGGGCGTTTCACTGGTCGGCCTTTTACCTGCAGGCGCCGCGCGATCTGGCCGCGCCCCTGACCAGCCTCGGCTACGCTGCGCTCTGCTTCGGTTTCTGGCCGCAGCTGGGCCGCCTGAAAATCACGCACGCCGTTTGCTGCGTCGGACGCATGGCGCTCACCAACTATCTGCTGCAATCCCTGATCTGTACGACGCTGTTCTATCGCTTCGGCCTGTTCCTGCATTTTGATCGTGTTCATCTGCTGCTGCTGGTGCCGCTGGTCTGGCTGGCGAACCTGCTGCTGTCGACGCTCTGGCTGCGCCGTTTCCGCCAGGGGCCGCTGGAGTGGCTGTGGCGCAGGCTGACCGCTTTCGCGGCGCAGGCGCCCGTGCGACGCGGACAATGACCGCCATCACAAATGTTAAAAAATTGTATGTAACCGTTTTCATGAGTGTGACCTGATTCACGTAGCCGCGTGCTCTTGCCTGCCAGAATAGCCGCCAGCAACTCCAGTCGGCAGGTGAAGCATGCAATTTATCTCTTCTCTTTCAGGTCATTCATCATGATTACCATTCGCGATGTCGCACGACAGGCAGGCGTCTCCGTCGCGACGGTTTCCCGCGTGCTGAACAACAGCAACGCCGTGACGGCCGATACCCGCGATGCAGTGCTGTTGGCGGTAGAAGCGCTGGGCTATCGTCCTAACGCCAACGCGCAGGCGCTGGCGACGCAGGTCAGCGACACTATCGGCGTGGTGGTGATGGATGTCTCCGATCCCTTTTTCGGCGCGCTGGTGAAGGCGGTCGATACCGTGGCGCAGCGGGTGCAGAAGCATGTGCTGATCAGCAACTCCTGGCATCAGGAAGAAAAAGAGCGGCATGCGATCGAAGTGCTGATCCGGCAGCGCTGCAACGCGCTGGTGGTCCATTCCAAATCCCTGTCCGACGCTGAACTCGCCAGCTTTATGGATCAGGTGCCCGGCATGGTGTTGGTCAACCGCATTCTGCCAGGCTACGCGCATCGCTGCGTCGGTCTGGACAATATCACCGGCGCGATGATGGCGACGCGCATGTTGTTGCAGCAGGGGCATACGCGCATCGGCTATCTCGGCTCCAGCCATCCTATTGAAGATGAGGAGCAGCGCCGCGCTGGCTGGCTGCAGGCGCTGAACGAGCAGGGGATAGAACCGCCTGAGGTCTGGATCGGCAGCGGCGAGCCCGATATGCAAGGCGGCGAGGCGGCGATGGTGGAGCTGCTGGGACGCAACCTACAGTTGAGCGCCATTTTCACCTATAACGACAGCATGGCCGCCGGCGCGCTGACGGCGCTGAAGGATAACGGCATTCTGGTGCCGCAGCATTTCTCCGTGATCGGCTTTGATGATATTCCGATGTCACGTTACACCGATCCGCAGCTGACCACGGTGCGCTATCCTATTGTTTCAATGGCGAAACTGGCCACCGAGCTGGCGCTGAAAGGGGCTGCGGGCGAGCTGGATGTTTCCGCGCAGCACTGCTTTATGCCGACGCTGGTGCGCCGTCACTCTGTCGCCGCGCGGCAAAATGTGGCACCGGTCACTATTTCAACCGATTCCTCCATGTAACCGTTTTCAATCTGTGAGTAAATTCACAGTTAATTAACATCCAGCTCACTAAGATAGCAGCGTCTTAACGGCGCTGAAACATAATGTAACGGTCGATATGACTGGGTTGAAACCACCTCACGCGCGCCGTGCAATATTTTGTCATTACTTTCCAGGAAGCGTTACCGATTAAGGAAGTCAGGTTTTGTGTCAGCAATCCATCGGCTTTGGGTAACCTTTCGATAACGACCCGCCTGAACCGATTTTTTCACTGAATGTCCGCTTTTCTTTACCCGACAGGGTGAAGGGACCGGACGTAGAACGACCCTGCAAAAACCGGAGATACTATGAATAAGAAGGTTTTCACCCTCACAGCCCTGGTTGCCAGCATGATGTTTGGCGCAACGGCGCACGCAGCAGATACCCGTATTGGCGTCACCATCTACAAATATGACGATAACTTTATGTCGATGGTGCGTAAGGATATTGAAAAAGACGCGCAGGCTGCCGGCGGCGTGCAGCTGCTGATGAATGACTCGCAGAATGACCAGTCCAAGCAGAACGATCAGATCGACGTGCTGCTGGCGAAAGGGGTTAAAGCCCTGGCGATCAACCTGGTGGACCCGGCTGCGGCGGGCGTGGTGATCGACAAAGCGCGCAGCAATGACGTGCCGGTAGTGTTCTTCAACAAAGAGCCAAACGCGAAAGTGCTGGCCAGCTATGACAAAGCCTACTACGTCGGCACCGACTCCAAAGAGTCCGGCGTGATTCAGGGTCAGCTGATTGAGAAACACTGGAAAGCGACGCCAGCGTGGGATCTGAATAAAGATGGCCAGATTCAGTTCGTGCTGCTGAAAGGCGAACCGGGCCATCCCGATGCTGAAGCGCGCACCAAATATGTTATCGACACCCTGAACAAAGACGGCATCAAAACGCAGCAGCTGGCGATGGATACCGCGATGTGGGACACCGCGCAGGCGAAAGATAAGGTTGACGCCTGGCTCTCCGGCCCGAATGCCAACAAGATCGAAGTGGTGATCGCTAACAACGACGCGATGGCGATGGGCGCGGTAGAAGCGCTGAAGGCGCACAACAAAACGGCTATTCCGGTATTCGGCGTCGATGCGCTGCCGGAAGCGCTGGCGATGGTAAAATCGGGCGCAATGGCGGGCACCGTGCTGAATGATGGCGCTAACCAGGCGAAAGCCACCTTCGACCTGGCGAAAAACCTGGCCGACGGCAAACCGGCCGCTGACGGCACCAACTTCAAACTGGAAAATAAAATCGTACGTATTCCTTACGTCGCGGTAGATAAAGAGAACCTTTCTCAGTTCAGTAAATAAATCCTATTGGGCGCGGCGCTCACCGCGCCCTTATTCGCCAGACGCAGACAATTTTCAGCCAGGTAAATTATGGCCAGTGAAAACACAACACAGCAGCATGAATTCTTGCTGGAGATGACTAATGTCAGTAAGTCATTTCCTGGCGTGAAGGCTTTGGATAATGTGAATCTGAAAGTCCGGCCGCATTCCGTTCACGCGCTTATGGGGGAGAATGGCGCGGGTAAATCGACGCTGCTGAAATGCCTGTTTGGTATTTACAGCAAAGATAGCGGAACAATTCTGTTTCAGGGGAAAGAGATTAATTTCACCAGCGCGAAAGAAGCGCTGGAAAATGGCGTATCAATGGTGCATCAGGAATTAAACCTGGTGCTGCAACGTTCGGTCATGGATAACATGTGGCTGGGACGTTATCCGAAAAAAGGGCTGTTTGTCGATCACGATAAAATGTATCGCGACACCAAAGCCATTTTTGATGAGCTGGATATTGATATCGATCCGCGTGATAAGGTAGCGAATCTTTCCGTATCGCAAATGCAGATGGTGGAAATCGCTAAAGCCTTTTCCTACGACGCCAAAATTGTGATTATGGATGAGCCGACCTCCTCGCTGACGGAAAAAGAGGTGAATCATCTGTTCACCATTATCCGTAAGCTGAAAGATCGCGGCTGCGGCATTGTTTATATTTCGCATAAGATGGAAGAGATATTCCAGCTGTGCGATGAAATCACTATTCTGCGCGACGGCCAGTGGATCAGCACCCAGCCGCTGGAAGGGCTGGATATGGATAAGATCATCGCCATGATGGTTGGCCGTTCCCTTAACCAGCGCTTCCCGGATAAGACCAACGTGCCGGGCGAAGTGATCCTTGAGGTGCGCAACCTTACCTCGCTGCGTCAGCCTTCCATTCGCGACGTCTCTTTCGATCTGCATAAAGGGGAGATTCTCGGCATCGCCGGGCTGGTGGGCGCCAAGCGCACCGATATCGTGGAAACGCTGTTCGGCATCCGCGAAAAATCGGGCGGCACCATTAAGCTGCACGGTAAAGCGATTAATAATCACAGCGCCAATGAAGCGATTAATCACGGCTTTGCGCTGGTAACGGAAGAGCGCCGCTCGACCGGTATTTACGCCTATCTGGATATTGGCTTTAACTCGTTAATTTCCAATATTCGCCAGTATAAAAATAAGCTCGGCCTGCTGGATAACAGCCGAATGAAAAGCGATACCCAGTGGGTAATTGACGCCATGCGGGTAAAAACGCCGGGGCATCATACCGCTATCGGCTCGCTTTCCGGCGGCAACCAGCAGAAAGTGATTATCGGTCGCTGGCTGTTAACCCAGCCGGAAATATTAATGCTGGATGAACCAACGCGCGGCATTGACGTCGGCGCCAAGTTTGAAATTTACCAGCTTATTTCTGAACTGGCGAAGAAGGATAAGGGCATCATTATTATCTCTTCCGAAATGCCGGAGCTGCTGGGTATTACCGATCGCATCCTGGTAATGAGCAATGGCCTGGTCGCGGGCATCGTCGAAACAAAAACTACCACGCAAAACGAAATATTACGTTTAGCGTCGTTACACCTTTAATGATGTAAGGGTTGTTACCATGAAAGCTACAACGAAAAAGAATGCGCTGACCTGGTTGAAAGAGGGCGGCATCTATGTCGTATTGCTGGTGCTGCTGGCAATTATTATTTTCCAGGACCCGACCTTTCTCAGCTTAATGAACCTGAGTAATATTCTGACCCAGTCCTCGGTGCGTATTATTATCGCGCTGGGCGTCGCCGGGCTGATCGTGACCCAGGGCACCGACCTCTCCGCCGGGCGTCAGGTGGGCCTGGCGGCGGTAGTGGCCGCTACCATGCTGCAGGCGATGGACAACGCCAACAAAGTTTTCCCGCAGCTGGATACCGTGCCGATTCCGCTGGTGATCCTGACGGTGTGCGTTATCGGCGGCCTGATTGGTTTGCTGAACGGCATCATCATCGCCTACCTGAAAGTGACGCCCTTTATCACCACGCTGGGCACCATGATCATTGTCTACGGCATCAACTCGCTCTATTACGACTACGTGGGTGCGTCGCCGATCGCGGGCTTTGACGCTGGCTTCTCGAAGTTCGCTCAGGGCTTCCTGCGCTTCGGGGACTTCAAACTCTCCTACATCACCTTCTACGCCGTGATCGCTATCGTGTTTGTCTGGATCCTATGGAACAAAACGCGCTTCGGCAAAAACATCTTCGCTATCGGCGGCAACCCGGAAGCGGCGAAGGTCTCCGGCGTTAACGTACCGCTTAACCTGATCCTGATCTATGCGCTGTCCGGCGTGTTCTACGCCTTCGGCGGCATGCTGGAAGCGGGTCGTATCGGCAGCGCCACCAACAACCTCGGCTTTATGTATGAGCTGGATGCGATTGCGGCGTGCGTGGTGGGCGGAGTCTCCTTTGCCGGCGGCGTCGGCACCGTAGCGGGCGTGGTGACCGGCGTGCTGATCTTCACCGTTATCAACTACGGCCTGACCTATATCGGCGTTAACCCCTACTGGCAGTACATCATCAAGGGCGGCATCATTATCTTCGCCGTGGCGCTGGATTCACTGAAATACTCGCGTAAGAAGTAACCGGCAGGACGGCGGTGCAGCTCGCCGTCCTCCACTGTAAAAAAGCCGACCTGAGGGTCGGCTTTTTTATGGCGCGCGGTCACGGCTGAACCCTGTACGCGCAAGGGCAGAAACGCCTTATTTCTTCTTCTGCCGCTGCTCCAGCTCCAGCAGCTGCTCCGGCGTCACCGCCGGATAGCTCTGCGCATCCTGCGGCACTTCATGCACTGCCGGAATCGGCACCAGCGGGCCAAGGAAACGCGGCTCGCGCTTCATAATATAAAGATCGGCCAACGCGCCGAGACGGGCGGCGACTTCGCGCGCGCGCACGGTCAGCATATTTTTCGGCGACGGCACGGCGTAGCACTGCGCCTGAATGCCCATATGCAGCGCGATAAACAGCGCGCGCTCGCAGTGGAAACGCTGGGTAATGATAATGAAGTCGTTGGTGTCGAACACCTTGCGCGTGCGCACGATGGAGTCCAGCGTGCGGAAGCCCGCGTAATCCAGCACGATATCGGCAGGATTGACCCCGGCGGCGATCAGATCGCGTCGCATGGTCATCGGCTCGTTATAGCTCTGCTGGGCGTTGTCGCCGCTCAGCAGCAGGTAGTTCACCTTACCGCTGTTGTAGGCGTTCAGCGCGCCCTGAATGCGGTAGTGGTAATACTGGTTCGGCACCCCGGCGCGATAATATTTGGCGGTGCCCAACACCACGCCCACCTGACGGTGCGGCAGCGAGGTCAAATCGTCATACACCAGCGGGGCGGTTTTCCAGGCGATCCAGCGATCGAGGCCGAGCGCAGCCAGTATCATCAGCAGCAGGATGATAATCAGGCCATATGTCATGCGTTTCAACATGTTCGGCGTAGCTCTGGACGGGGCGGAATGAATGGCTCAAGGCTACTTGAGCCGGTAAGCTGACGCAAGCGCGCGCCGGTCAGACGCGGTTTTTTTAGACAATCTCCGCCATGACGCATGACGGAGATCGCGTTTGTGTTAAATCGAGGTGCGACGATAGTTACGATACTGCGGCATCCAGAAATTATTGGCTATCGCCTTCGACAGCACATCTTCCGAGGTGACGACCGCCACGCCCGCCAGCTGCGCCGCTTTGCCTACCGCCATCGCGATCACTTTCGACACGCCCTGAATATCTTTCACCTCCGGCAGGACCGGACCTTCGCCCTCGTTCACCAGCGGCGAACAGTCCGCCAGCGCGCGGCTGGCCGCCATCAGCATGCTGTCGGTGACGCGCGTCGCGCCGGAGGCGATAACGCCCAGGCCGATGCCGGGGAAAATATAGGAGTTGTTGCACTGGGCGATGGGATAAGTTTTATCGTGCAGGGTGACCGGCGCGAAGGGGCTGCCGGTGGCGACCAGCGCCGCGCCGTCGGTCCAGGCGAGGATGTCCGCCGGCGTCGCTTCCACGCGCGAGGTTGGGTTGGAGAGCGGCATCACGATCGGACGCGCGCAGTGGCTGTGCATTTCACGAATAATCTCTTCGCTGAACAGGCCCGGCTGACCCGATACGCCGATCAGAATATCAGGTTTGGCGTTGCGCACTACGTCCATTAGCGAGATCGCATCGCTGTCCAGATGCCAGCTGGCAAGGTTTTCGCTTTTCTGCACCAGCTTGCTCTGGAAGCTCAGCAGGTTCGGCAGCTTGTCGGTCAGCAGGCCGAAGCGGTCCACCATAAAGACTTTGGCGCGCGCCTCTTCGTCGCTCAGTCCCTCTGACTTCATCTGGGCGATAATCTGCTCGGCGATGCCGCAACCGGCGGAACCTGCGCCAAGGAACACCACGTTTTGATCGCGCAGGCGGCTGCCCGCCGCGCGGCTGGCGGCGATCAGCGTGCCGAGCGTTACCGCCGCGGTGCCCTGGATATCGTCGTTAAAGCAGCAGAGCTGGTCGCGGTAGCGCTCCAGCAGCGGCATAGCGTTCTTCTGCGCGAAATCTTCAAACTGCAACAGCACGTTCGGCCAGCGGCTGCGCACCGCCTGGATAAACTCGTCGACGAAGCGATCGTACTCCTCGCCGGTAATGCGCGGATGACGCCAGCCCATGTAAAGCGGATCGTTCAGCAACTGCTGATTATTGGTGCCGACATCCAGCACCACCGGCAGGGTATAGGCCGGGCTGATTCCGCCGCAGGCGGTATAGAGCGACAGTTTGCCGATCGGAATGCCCATGCCGCCGATGCCCTGGTCGCCGAGGCCGAGAATACGTTCGCCGTCCGTCACTACGATCACTTTTACATTCTGCTTGGTAGCGTTTTGCAGCATATCTTCAATGCTGGCGCGGTTCGGGTAGGAGATAAACAGACCGCGGGCGCGACGGTAGATTTCAGAGAAATGTTCGCAGGCGGCGCCGACCGTCGGGGTATAGATAATCGGCATCATCTCTTCGAGATGGTTATCGAGCAGGCGATAAAACAGGGTTTCGTTGGTATCCTGAATATTGCGCAGATAAACGTGCTTATCGTTATTGTTCTTAAAATCCTGGAACTGACGCCAGGCGCGTTCGGCCTGTTCTTCGATGGTTTCAACCGTTTCCGGCAGCAGGCCGTTAAGGTTGAAGTCGTTGCGCTCTTCGATGGTAAAGGCGCTGCCTTTATTCAGCAGGGGAAATTCCAGCAGGATAGGACCAGCGTAAGGGATATAAAGCGGACGTTTACTCTCGTAATCGAGTTCCATGCGGTGTTTGCTCCGGTTACAGGCACGTTCTCTTTGGGGAAGTGGCCAGTGTTTTTATAACAACAAGGGTGTGCCACGATCCTAAGAAAATTCACGCAGAAGTACAGCTTTTGTTAACCGCCGTTAACAAAAGCGGACGCTTTTTTGCGGAAAGCGTCTGAAAAGCGGAAGGCGGCGCGCCGCTGAGTGGGCCGCATTCGTTATCGACGGACGCGGCCGGTAAGACGAAGCCCGGACTTACGCTTTTCGCAGCGCAACCACTTCCAGTTGATGGCAGCCGAGCGCCTGTAAGGTCGCGGCGGTGGCGGGCTGCTGACGCAGCTGCGCGTCGGGGCTTTCCGCCAGCACGGCGCGTGTAATCTCATGGCAGCTTTCGCCGTGCATATTCAGCAGGATCAGCGCCGCCTGCAACGGCGGCAGGCTGGGGTTGAAGGCGACGTTTTCGATATAGCCGCCGTGATAGCAGGCGCCGCTGGCGGTTTGCAGCGCGACGCCGCTGTGCGCCTGGCTGTAGGGGGCATGGCTGCGGTTGGCGGCGGCGATCGCCGCCTGCGCCAGCGCGTCGCCCCCGGCGCGATAGCCGTGATCCACCTTATCCATCACCAGCGTGGTGATGTTCAGATCGCGCGGGCCGAAGGCGTCAGGCAGGTAGTCGGCCAGCGTCACCACCGGGCGGTCCGGCAGGCTGATGCGCAGCGCCGTGCCGCTGTTCAACTCATTCATAAACTGACGACAGTGGCCGCAGGGCGTGTAGTTGACGGTCATGGTCGCCAGACCGCTTTCGCCGCGTAGCCAGGCGTGGGTGACCGCGCTCTGCTCGGCATGCACCGTCTGCTGCATAGTGGCGCCGGCGAACTCCATATTGGCGCCGAAATACCAGTATCCGCTCTGACCGCGCGCGACCGCGCCGACGTTGAATTTCGACAGCGGCGTGACGGCGCAGGCGGCGGCCAGCGGCAGCAGCGCCAGCGCCAGCGCGTCTTCATTCAGGCCGCTCTCCTGGCAGAGTACGGCTACCTGGTCAGGGGTCAAAAAGGCGGCAAAATCGTCAGCGTCAAGGACAGGAAGTAGCGCGGCCTGAAGCTCGGCCGCTAAACCGGCAAAAGCCGGACGAAAACATGGATGCATTGCATGCCTCTTATAGCTGGGGTTATCCCAAAATTGTAAAGCACCGGCAGGGGGTTATATGTGATCTCTGTCGCTACGGCAATGTAATGCGTGAAATGAAATGACAATTTGCGCGATCTCTCGCAAATTTTAACCGTTGCGCGGCGCGTTTAACCCAACAGCGCCAGCAGCAGCGGAAACAGGAACGGCGCCAGCAGCGAAGTGATGATGCCGCAGATCACCAGCGCCAGCGAACTGAACGCGCCCTCCTGAAAATCGAGTTCGGCGCAGCGCGCGGTGCCGAGGGCATGCGAAGCGTTGCCGATGGCCAGCCCGCGCGACGCTTTGGTTTTTATGCGCATCAGGTTCAGCAGCATATGACCGAACACCGCGCCCAGCACGCCCGCCACCAGCACGCAGATGGCGCTGATGGCCGGAATACCGTGCAGCGAGGCGGAGACCGCCATGGCGATAGGCGTGGTGACCGATTTGGGCAAAACGGTGGCGGCGATTTCCGGCGTGGCGCCCAGCCAGAGAGCGATGGCGGTGCCGGAAACCATCGCGGTCATGCTGCCGATAAAGCAGACGGCGATAATCGATTTCCAGCGCGCGCGAATCTGATGCAGCTGTTCATAGAGCGGCAGCGCCAGCGCCACCACCGACGGTTGCAGCAGGCTATTGAGGATAGCGCTGCCCTGAAAGTAGCGCGCATAGGGCATATTGATCAGCAGCAGCAGGGGAATAATCACCGCCATCGAGATCAGCAGCGGATTAAACAGCGAGATTTTTACCCGCGCCGCCAGCCAGCGCGCGCCGAAAAACACCGCCAGCGTCAGCGGCAGCGACCACCAGATATCACTCATCATGCTTTTCTCCGACGATGGGCTTGCCGTGCAGACGATGCGAACTGTAGCCGACGACGATCAACACCAGCAGGGTGCTGAGCACGCAGGAGACGAAAATAGGCCCAAACTGGGCGGCGAGCACATCGGTGTAGTTCATCACGCCAACGCTGATCGGCACAAACAGCAGCGCCATATAGCGAATGATCAGGTAGCAGCCGGGCTTCACCCAGTTTACCGGAACGATTTGAAAACCCAGCAAAAGAAAGAGGATCAGCATCCCGATAATACTGCCGGGAATAACAATGGGCAGCAGGGATGAAATGCCGATGCCGGCATACAGACAGAGATAGATGATGATGAAGGCGCGCAGATAGCGCCAGCAGGCAGAGAGCACGGCGGCCATGGCAGACTCCTGTTTTTGACGCAGGTAATCATACGCTGAAACGGCTAATCGTGCTACCGATCACATAATCAGGCGATGCGGCAAAAAACGCCCCTGAGCGGGGCGTTATTAACAGCAGAGCGGCGTCGGGGAGGCTTATTTCACCGGCATGCCGGGCTGGGCGCCGTTGTCCGCGCCAAGAATGAACAGATCTTTTCCGCCCGGACCCGCCGACAGCACCATGCCTTCCGACACGCCGAAACGCATCTTACGCGGCGCCAGGTTGGCGACGATAATGGTGTGGCGGCCGACCAGCACCGACGGATCGGGGTAGGCGGCGCGAATACCGGAGAAGATCTGGCGCGTTTCGCCGCCCACGTCCAGCACCAGACGCAGCAGCTTGTCGGAGCCTTCCACCAGTTCGGCGGTTTTGATCAGCGCCACGCGCATATCCACCTTCGCAAAATCGTCGATGGTGATGGTGTCGCCGATGGGATCGTCCGCCAGCGGGCCGCTTGCAGCAGGCTGCGCGGCGGCCGCGGCGTCCTCTTTCGAGGCTTCGATCAGCGCGTTGATTTTCGGCATTTCGATGCGGCTGTAGAGCGCTTTAAACGGCGCGACTTCATGGTTCAGCAGCGGGGTGTCAATGGCATCCCACAGCAGCTCCGCCTTCAGGAACGCTTCCACGCGCTCGCTTAACGAAGGCAGCACCGGCTTCAGCCAGGTCATCAGCACGCGGAACAGGTTGATGCCCATGGTGCAGATCGCCTGCAGATCGGCGTCGCGGCCTTCCTGCTTCGCCACCACCCACGGCGCCTGTTCGTCAACGTAGCGGTTGGCCATATCCGCCAGCGCCATAATTTCGCGGATGGCGCGGCCATATTCGCGGCTGGCCCAGGCATCGCCGATGCTGGCGGAGGCGTCGGTAAAGGTTTTGTAGAGCGCCGGATCTGCCAGATGATCGGCCAGCTGGCCGCCGAAACGCTTGGCGATAAAGCCGGCGTTGCGCGAAGCCAGGTTCACCACTTTGTTGACGATGTCGGCGTTAACGCGCTGCACGAAATCTTCCAGGTTCAGGTCGATATCGTCGATGCGCGAAGAGAGCTTCGCCGCGTAGTAGTAGCGCAGGCTGTCGGCGTCCAGATGCTCAAGCCAGGTGCTGGCCTTGATAAAGGTGCCGCGCGACTTGGACATCTTCGCGCCGTTGACCGTGACATAGCCGTGCACAAACAGGTTGTTCGGTTTGCGGAAGTTACTGCCTTCCAGCATCGCCGGCCAGAACAGGCTGTGGAAGTAGACGATATCCTTGCCGATAAAGTGATAGAGCTCGGTAGTGGAATCTTTTTTCCAGAACTCGTCGAAATCCAGGTCGCCGCGTTTGTCGCACAGATTCTTAAACGAACCCATATAGCCGATCGGCGCATCCAGCCAGACGTAGAAATATTTGCCCGGAGCGCCCGGAATTTCAAAACCGAAGTAGGGAGCGTCGCGGGAGATATCCCACTGCTGCAGGCCGGATTCAAACCACTCCTGCATCTTGTTCGCCACCTGCTCCTGCAGCGCGCCGGAACGGGTCCAGGCCTGCAACATTTCGCTGAATGACGGCAGATCGAAGAAGAAGTGTTCAGAATCGCGCATCACCGGCGTGGCGCCGGAGACCACCGATTTTGGATCGATCAGCTCGGTCGGACTATAGGTCGAACCGCACACTTCGCAGTTGTCGCCATACTGGTCGGCGGCTTTACATTTCGGGCAGGTGCCTTTAACGAAGCGGTCAGGCAGGAACATGCCTTTTTCCGGGTCGAACAGCTGCGAAATCGTGCGATTCTTAATGAAACCGTTCTCTTTCAAACGGTTGTAGATCAGCGCCGACAGCTCACGGTTTTCATCACTGTGCGTGGAGTGGTAGTTGTCGTAGCTGATGTTAAAGCCAGCGAAATCTTTCTGATGCGCCTGACTCATCTCAGCAATCATCTGCTCAGGGGTAATGCCCATCTGCTGCGCTTTCAGCATAATCGGCGTGCCGTGCGCGTCGTCAGCGCAAATGAACCATACCTGATTGCCGCGCATTCGCTGGTAACGGACCCAGATATCAGCCTGGATGTGCTCCAGCATATGGCCAAGATGGATGGGACCATTTGCGTACGGCAGAGCGCACGTTACCATTATTTTTTTCGCGACTTGAGTCATAGCGGGACATGTTTCTTCTGGTTAAAAAGGGCTTTAGATGTTAACCGAAAGCCCGACCCGGCGTAAACAAAGGGATTTAGCGCATCGCCAGGCAAACACGATCTGTCGGGGCTTCTGGTATGCTTAAGACGATCGCACTATGTCCAATAATCTCCCGTAATGGAGACTGGCCGCACGCCGGACATAAAACAACCTGAATCACGAGGAGAAGGGATGAGTCCACAATCCCACGGGGCGCTTTCGCCCGATACGCTGCGCGCGATGGTCGCCGGCACATTGACGACTTTTGAACATCCGACGCTAAAGCATAACCTTACCGCCCTCAAGGCGCTGCACCATGTCGCGCTGATGGACGGCAAGCTGCACGTAGAGATTAAAATGCCCTTCGCCTGGGGCAGCGGCTTCGAGGCGCTGAAAGAGCAGACCAGCGCCGATCTGCTGCGCATCACCGGGGCGCAGGCGATCGACTGGCGGCTGAGTCACGATATCGCTACCCTGAAGCGGGTGAAAAACCAGCCGGGCGTCAACGGGGTGAAAAACATTATCGCCGTCAGCTCCGGCAAGGGCGGCGTCGGTAAATCGAGCACCGCCGTCAATATGGCGCTGGCGCTGGTGGCCGAAGGGGCGCGCGTGGGCATTCTCGACGCCGACATCTACGGCCCGTCGGTGCCGACCATGCTGGGCGCCGAAGATCAGCGTCCCGCCTCGCCGGACGGCAAGCATATGGCGCCGATTATGTCGCACGGTCTCGCTACCAACTCTATCGGCTATCTGGTGACGGAAGATAACGCGATGGTGTGGCGCGGCCCGATGGCCAGCAAGGCGCTGATGCAGCTGCTGAATGAGACCCTCTGGCCGGAGCTGGATTACCTGATTCTGGATATGCCGCCGGGCACCGGCGATATTCAGCTGACCCTGGCGCAAAACATTCCGGTCACCGGCGCCGTCGTCGTCACCACGCCGCAGGATATTGCGCTGATCGACGCACGCAAGGGCATCGTGATGTTTGAGAAGGTGGAAGTGCCGGTGCTGGGCGTGGTGGAAAACATGAGCATGCATATTTGCAGCAACTGCGGCCACCACGAAGCGATTTTCGGCAGCGGCGGCGCAGAGCTGCTGGCGGAGAAATACCACACCCGCCTGCTGGGCCAGCTGCCGCTGCACATTACGCTGCGTGAAGATCTGGACGCCGGCGAACCGACGGTGATCCGCCGCCCGGAGAGCAGCTTCGCCGCCCTGTATCGCGAGCTGGCGGGCGCGGTGGCCGCCCAGCTTTACTGGCAGGGCGAAATCATCCCCGGCGAAATCGCCTTTCGCGCCCTGTAATCCGGCCTACAGCGCCTGCTGATAGAGTTCCCGTACCTGCTCGCGCGTGGCGGTACGGGAATTGGCGGGCGCGCAGGGATCGGCCAGCGCCTTGTCCAGCCAGCCTTCGATATCCTTCTCTTCAATGCCTAACTGCCGGAAACCGGCGGGAATGCCCACGTCGTCAGCCAGCTGGCGCAGCGCCTGAATCGCGGCGTGGCTGGCGGCTTCGTCATCCATCTTCGTCGTATCGACGCCCAGCGCGGCGGCGATGCGGGCGAAGCGCTTAACGCTGGCGGGACGATTAAAGGCCGCCACCACCGGCAGCAGAATGGCGTTGCAGACGCCGTGCGGCAGGTTGTGCGTGGCGCCCGGCTGATGCGCCAGCGCATGCACCAGCCCCAGTCCGGCGCTGTTGAAGGCCATGCCCGCCAGATATTGCGCGCAGGCCATCATCTCGCGCGCCTCGCGATTTCCGCCATCCGCCACCGCCACAGGCAGCCAGCGATGAATCAGGGCGATCGCCTCCAGCGCGCAGGGGTCGGTCAGGACGTGCGCGCCTGTCGAGACATACGCCTCCAGCGCATGGGTCAGCGCGTCCATGCCGGTGGCGGCGGTAATGTCCCTGGGGATGCCGAGCATTACGGCAGGGTCGTCCACCGCGATATCAGGGATCAGATGCGCGTCGATAATCACCTGTTTAATCTGGCGCGCGCTGTCGGTGATCACCGCGTTGCTGGTGGCTTCGGCGGCGGTGCCGGCGGTCGTGTTGATCGCCACCAGCGGCACGCCGGGATGACGCACCTTGCCGACGCCCGCGTAATCAACCGCTCTGCCGGGGTTGGCGGTCAGAATTTTAATCGCCTTGGCGGTGTCGATCGGGCTGCCGCCGCCAAAGGCGATCAGAAAATCGCACTGCTGCTGACGAAAGGCGACCAGCCCTGCCTGTACCTGCTCTTCGGTTGGGTTCGGCGCCACGCCGGTAAACAGGGCGTAAGGAATAGTGTGCTGTTGCAAACTGTCGGTAAGGCTCTGCGTCAGTCCCAGCTCAGCGAGCTGGTCGTCGGTAACGATTAGCGCCTTGCCCCAGTTTTTCTGCGCCAGCAGCTGCGCCAAGTCGCTAATGGCGCCATAGCCGTGCAGGCTGATGCCTGGTAACGCCAGTTGAAAGCTCATGGTTCTCTCCCGTAATCAATAAAACGGCTGCCGTCTCGGCATCCTTTGGTTAGAGACAAAAGTAGCGTCGCGCGGCGCAGGAAACCTTTCCCGCACGGTCAGCCCTGCGGGAAAGGTGGCAACAGAGATAAGAATGCGGGGAGAAAGCTCACGCTTTTACAGTGTTAAGTGGATAAGTTAAATATTATCAATATGTTAACTTAAGACCCTTCCGCTTTTCTCGGCCAGGATGAGGCTTTCTTGAAGTGCATCAGCACATATTTTCCCTGCTCGCTTTCGCCGTGGGAAATGACCTGCCAGCCGTGCCGCAGATAGAAATTCTGTGCGCGGCTGTTCGCCAGCAGACACTTCAGCGCGCCGGTGGCGGTAAAGCGCTCCTGCACCGCCTTTAACAGCGCGCTGCCCGCGCCGCGCCCCTGAAACTGCGGATCGACAAACAGGCTGTGCAGAAAATTGTCATTCTCCAGAAAGGCGGCAAAGCCGAGCCGGTGTCCATCTTCCTCGGCGACCAGCACGCTTTCGCCTAACACCACCTGATCGAAATCCTCCAGCTGCCAGGCGCTGGAATCGAGCCATGTCCAGTTCGCCTTACGCGAGGCGAGGAACAGCGTCCGCAGAAAAGGGCGGTCGGCTTCAGTAAAGGGACGAATGCGCACGGGAGGTCTCCTTATGCAGCGCGCTGAAACAGCAGATGTGAATAAAACTAGCATCGTTAGCCAAAAGCGTCGGGAACGGAGCGGTCGGCTGCGCGAAAATTAATCAGCGATCGGAAGCGCGTCACTGTCTGCGCATAAGACACTGCGCCATGCTGCAACGTGTAGGAAGGCAGGTATAAAAAACATCTCGCAGAGACGGAAACGGGGAAAGTTCGAAGAGCAGGCCCGCCGGACGCGGGCCTGCAACGCCATCAGACCACGCCGGGCGGGGCGGCGTGCGCATGGTTCGGCGGCGGCTCGCCCTGATATTTTTCAATCTCCAGCTGCGCCATATGGCCGCAGTTGCCCTGCGCCAGCATCGAGGTGCCGATATCCACGGTCAGGCAGTTAACGTTGCCGTTGCGGCACAGCGCGCCGGGCTGTGCGGGATCGGCGGGATCGTACCAGGCGCCTTCGCTGATGCGCACCACGCCCGGACGAATATCGGCGGTCACCACCGCGCCGACCAGGATTTGACCGCGATCGTTAAAAGCGCGCACCAGATCGCCGCTCTGGATGCCGCGCCGGGCGGCGTCCCGCTCGTTAATCAGGATCTCCTCGCGGTTAGCGACGGCATGCTTCTCGCGCAGCGGCGTGTTATCAAGCTGGGAATGCAGCCGCAGGGTAGGATGGGCGGTATTCAGCGACAGCGGCCAGCGTTTGGCCGCTTCGCCGCCATGCCACTCCAGCGGCGGCAGCCAGCCGGGCAGACCGGGGCAGTCGGGATAGTTCATGCCCGCGATGCGCTGCGAGAAGATTTCAATTTTGCCCGACGGCGTGCCGAGCGGATTGAGCAGCGGATCGGCGCGAAAATCGGCGAAGCGCACCCACTGTTTATTCGCTTCCGGGATCGGGAAACGGATATAGCTGTTTGACTGCCAGAACATATCGAACGGCGGCAGCGCGCTGCCTGCGTCGCGTGCCTGGCTTTTCATATTGTCGTACATCGACTTCAGCCACAGCATCTCATCTTTGCCTTCGGTAAAGGCCTGTTCAACGCCGAGACGCGCCGCCAGCGCGCGGAAAATATCAAAATCGTTGCGCGCCTGATGCTGCGGCGCGACGCACTGATGCATCGGGAAAACGTAGAGCTGCGAATAGTCGCCGCCCATCTCCAGATCGTTGCGCTCATAGCTGGTGGTGCAGGGCAGCACGATATCGGCGTGTTTGGCGGTCGCCGTCCAGTAAGGCTCCTGCACCACAATGGTGTCCGGCCGCCGCCACGCCTGCAGCAGATTGTTGGTGTCCTGATGATGGTGGAAAGGGTTGCCGCCCGCCACGTAGACCATTTTCACATCGGGATAAGTCACCTGGCGACCGTTGAAGTTAATGGTTTTACCAGGGTTGGCCAGACAATCGGCGATGCGCGCCACCGGAATCGGCGCGGGCGCGTTGGCTGGCGCGCTGCCGGCGCTGATGCCGGAGATAATGCCGCCGCGCGCCGTCGGGCTGCCGCCGGAGGAGTAGTGATAGCTGAAGCCGAAGCCGCCGCCCGGCAGACCAATCTGACCCAGCATCGCCGCCAGCGTCACCAGCAGCCAGTGCGGCTGCTCGCCATGATGCTGACGCTGAATGCCCCAGCCCGCCATAATCATGGTGCGCTTGCGTGCCATCTCGCGCGCCAGTTGACGAATCACCTCTGCTTCCACGCCGCAGACGGCGCTGGCCCAGTCGGCGCTTTTCACCACGCCGTCGCTTTCGCCCAGCAGGCTGGCGCGGAAACGGTCGAACCCGACGGTATAGCGTTGCAAAAACGCTTCGTCGTGCAGGTTTTCACTCAGCAGCGTATGGGCGATGCCCAGAATGAGAGCGGAATCGGTATAGGCGTGCGGCGCGATCCACTGCGCGCTGAGCTCTTTCGCGCCCGGCTGATAAACCGGATCGATGCTGATCACGCGCGTGCCCTTGTTCGCCAGCTGCGCGAAACCGTCGAGGCCGACATGATCCGGCACGTTCCAGCTGTTTTTCAACGTGGTGTGCGGGTTGCAGCCCCAAAGGATCACCAGCTCGCTGTGCTCAATCACGTTGGGCCAGCTGGTCTGCTGTTCATAAACCTCCATCGAGCCGACGACGTGCGACATGATCACCTGCGCCGCGCCGGTAGAGTAGTCGCCGCTGTAGCTGAGGAAGCCGCCTGCCAAATTCATCAGGCGATGTAACAAGGCGCGGCAGTTGTGCAGCATGCCGGTGCTTTTCCAGCCGTAGGAGCCGGCGTAAATGGAAGAAGGGCCGTATGTCTGTTGCAGGCGGCGGATCTCATCGCTGACCAAATCAATCGCCTTATCCCAGCTGACCGGCACCCAGGCGTCGCGTCCGCGCAGCTCGGTATGGCTGCCGGGGCCGTTTTCCAGCCAGCTTTTACGCACCATCGGCGTTTTAATGCGGTTCGGCGCGTAGACCTGCCAGGGCGCCATCTCAATCAGCGCGTCGGGCGCCGGGTCATCTTTTACCGGCTGAACGCCGACCATGCGGCCCTGTTCGATAATGGCTTCAAACGCGCCCCAGTGGGCGGCGGTCAGCACCCCTTTTTGCGCCGGGCGCAGCGCGGTAAACTGCGGCAGCGCCTTGCCGATCGCCTGCGCCAGCGCGGATTTGCTGTAGCCGAAGTGCAGCGCGCTGGCCGCCATCAGCCCGCCGCCAGCCTGTAAAAAACGTCGCCGGGACCAGGCGGAAAGAAGATCTTTTTTCATTGTTCGCTTCCCTGTGGGTTAATGCTGTCGCTGGCGTGCTTTTGCGCATACTGCGTCAGCAGGCGCAGCTGTTCTTCATTCAGCGAGGTGCGCGGCGCCATGCCTTTCATTACGCCGATCCACTGATTGGCGGTGAAGTGATCCAGCGCGGTCAGGCCGTGACAGCCGGTACAGTTGGCCGACATCAGTCCGGCGGCGTACTGCCAGATTTTCTGTTGATCGTCGATCAGGATTTTTGTCGGCAGCCAGAGCGTCAGCGACACCCGATCCCAGCGTTGCCCGGTTTCGCCGTCGGTTTTCCCGCCGTTCACCTCAACCTGTTTTGCCGCCGCGTCGTCCAGCACGGCGCTCATGATGCGTTTGCCCGGCGCGGCGTAGATCGCGCCCGGCACATCCTGCTGTCGCCAGCCGTCCAGCCGCGCCTGCAATTGATCGCCGTCGCGTTGCAGAATGGTGACTTTGGTCGAAGGGAACAGCGTGCCGTCGGATTCCGTGCCGTTCTGCGCCAGTCTAAAGGGCTGCGTGGCGACGGCGTAGAGCGTGCTCGCCTTGTCCGATGCATGGGCGGCGGCGGCCAGCAGCTGCGCCGCGCCGCTGGCGTTACTGTCGCTCATGTCGGGCAGGATATGCGCCACGCCGCGATGACAGTCGATACAGGTTTGACCTTCGCGCATCGCCGTTGGATGCGCTTTGCGCGCTTCGGGACGCTGCGCCAGCGTATCCATCGCCTCGAAGCTGTGGCAGCTACGGCAGGTGGCGGAGTCATTGGCCTTCATGGTTTTCCACACCGATTCCGCCATCTCCAGCTTATGGGCGTTATATTTCTCTTCGCTGTTGATTTTACCGCTGATTTCGCCGACCACATCTTTCAGCGCGCCCGCCTTGGTCAACAGATAGTCTACCGGCTGCGGCGGTACGTGGCAGTCGGCGCACTCTGCGCGGATGCCCTTCGAATTCTGAAAGTGGATGCTGCCCTGATATTCCGCCAGCGGGCGCTGCATGCTGTGGCATGAAACACAAAATTCGCTGTCGCTGGTTTTATGCATCAGCGTGACGCCGCCGGCAAACAGCGCCACGCCCGCTATCGCCCCCAGTAACATCACCCCCAGCACCGGCCAGCCTTTCAGCCACGACATGCTCAAAAGGCGCCTTTTCCTCGCCATGTAACCTCCTGGTTATCGTTATTATCGCAACGGCTCATCGGACCCGTTCAAAAAAGCAGTTCTGTATACCTCTAAATGGGTAACTCAGGATTGTGCGGTATCAAAAAAGAAGGGGTTTAGGACCGATGAAAAGCATAAGCGTGACGCTGACGGGGTTATGCAACGGTGTGGCACAGGGGCGCGGTGAGGCATGGATATAACAGAGATACGCGGCGCAGGCGGTAAGAGGGCGCGGGTAGCCATCGCTGCGGACAGCGACATAAGTAGTTACAACATACTAAAGGATGCTACAGCGATAAGGGAAACCACGGCAACCCCTGAGAGGGCGCCGCCTGGCAGGAGGGAAAGGCGCACTTCCTTATCATCCTTTAAGGAAGCGCACGGGATTATTGCCCCAGGTCGCGCAGCTTCTTGCCCGACATCAGGTTCTTCTCGATATGCTCCAGCGTCACGTTTTTAGTTTCCGGGATAAGCCAGAAGGTAATGACCACAAACGCCAAATTAAAGCCGGTATAGAGCCAGAAAGTGCCCGCCGCGCCGATGGTGTCCAGCAGCGTCAGGAAGGTCGCGCCGATAATCATATTGGCGATCCAGTTGGTGGTGGTCGAGCAGGTGATGCCGAAATCGCGGCATTTCAGCGGCTGAATTTCCGAACAGAGGATCCAGACCACCGGCGCAGCGCTCATGGCGTAACCGGCGATGCACATCATCGTCATGCCGACCGAAAGCCAGGAAAGGCCAGTAGTGATCTCGCCCCGGCCCGCCTGCATCAGGCAGTAGCCGAGCACCAGCGTGGCGAACGCCATCACAGTAAAGCCGATTTTCAGCACCGGCTTGCGGCCTGCTTTATCAACGGTAAATACCGCAATCAGCGTCGCCAGCATAAAGGTCAGGCCGACCACCACTGTCGCCATCATCTGCTGCTGGGTATTGCTGAAGCCCGCCATTTTAAAGATCTGCGGCGCGTAGTACATAATGATGTTCATGCCGGTAAATTGCTGCATCGCCTGCAACAGCATGCCGAGGAACACCGCGCGTCGCACGTTGCCGTTGCGGCGGAACAGCGTCCAGCCGCCCTGTTTCATTTGCAGGCTCTGACGAATCTCATTCAGCTCCTCGCGCGCTTTATCCGACGTATCGCGCAGCATGCGCAACACCTCTTCCGCTTCGATATGCAGTCCCTTTGCCGCCAGCCAGCGCGGGCTGTTGGGCAGGAAGATCACCATGGCGAACAGTACCACAGCCGGCAGCGCCAGCACGCCGAGCATGGCGCGCCAGTTGCCGCTATAGCTCAGCGCGGTGTCAGAGAGAAAGGCCAGCAGGATGCCGAAAGTGATCATTAGCTGGTACATGCTGATCATTCTGCCGCGAATATTTTCGCTCGCCATTTCAGAAAGGTAGAGCGGGGCGGTATAGGAGGCGATACCGACCGCGACGCCCAGTACCACGCGCGCCGCCAGCAGCACCTCCAGGCTATTGGCGAACGCCGAACCGAGCGAGCCGAGAATAAACAGGATCGCGCCCGCCATCAGGCTGTATTTGCGGCCCAGGCGCGAGGAGACCCAGCCGTTGCAGAGCGCGCCCAGCGCCGCGCCGAGCATCATGCTGCTCACTACCCACTCCTGCTGATGGCTGGTAAGGGAAAAATGGTGGGTAATAAAGGGCAGCGCGCCTGAAATCACGCCGATATCCAGCCCGAACAGCAGGCCAGCCAGCGCGGCGGAAAAAGAGATAAACAGATTCATACGACGCACCTTGCGTCTGTGCGTATCGGCAATATCTAAGCTGTTGTTAACATAAGACATTTTACGGCTCCAGGATGAGAATGCTGCATCATACGGCAACATACAGAATTCTCTGGGGCGGGCGTGATGTTAAATGGTCCATAGAGATGGATATTCCTGCTGCTGCCTGAGGTTTTGTGATGCAGATCGCGCTTTATCTGGGATGTAACGGTCTCAGGCGTGATCCAGCCAGAAAATCGGTAACGTCAGAAGGAGGCTTTTTTATCCGATTTTACTGTTTATTTTGAGCATAAAATAAAGTTATCCTGTTGTGGATTGGACGATTAGTTTAAAAACACTCGGGAACAGAGATGAAAAATATTGCTATTGCGCTTAGCGCGTTATTTATCGCCTCTTCGGCATGGGCCGGAGCTAAATCCGATGCGGGACCGCATGCGAAACTGGAAAGCGTGGCGCCTTATCCGGCTGCGGAGAAAGGACAGATCAGGCAGGTGATTTATCTGCCGCCCCAGCAGAATGAAGAGCGCTATAAAGTGGAGCTGCTGATAGGCAAAACGCTGGAGCGAGACTGCAACCGGGTAATGCTGGGCGCGGAAACCGAGCAGCGCACGCTGGAAGGCTGGGGATATGACTATCTGGTGGTTAAGCGTCTCACGCCGCCTGCATCAACGCAGATGATGTGCGCGGATAAGCGCAAACATCGTGAATTTATCGCTGCTAATCTTCAGCAAGGTCTGCTGCGTTATAACAGCAAGCTGCCGATCGTGGTGTATACGCCTGCTGACGTTGAGGTGAAATACCGTCTCTGGCAGGCCGATCCCGCCATCGCCGACGCTGTGAAACAGTAACAGGTTCGCCGCGTCGTCCATTGGTCGGCGGCGCGGCATGGATATAACGAGGAGAGAAGATGAAAAAGAGCCTGATGTCTTTAGCGGTAATGCTGCTTGCCGGCTGCGGCGGTCATGCTTCGCGCCCGGCCGCCCCGCAAAAAATCGGCACGCCTAACCCGGCTTCCGTTTACTGCGTGCAGCAGGGCGGAAAAGTGGAAATGGAAAAGAGTCCCGAGGGTGTAATCGGTTACTGTCATTTGCCTGACGGCACACGGGTTGAAGAGTGGACGCTTTTTCGGCAAAACAACGCCAAAAAGCCCTAAAGCGCCAGCACGACAGTAAAATGCGTGCTGTTATCCGGCGGCGCTTCGGCGCCGCTTCAACCAGTGGAAAAATATTTTTCGGAAACCAGGAATTTTCTTTTACCTGACGCAGATCCCTGCTTACCATTATTCTTTTTCATCGCTGATTATATGGACTTTCAATGCGTCATCCTGGCATCCTCTTACCGCTGATTGTATTACTGGCTGCCTGTAGCAGCAAACCTTCCTCCCCACCGCCAACGCAGACCGGCAACCCGTTTCTGGGCGACGGCGGCTTTTTACTCAAGCCCAGCCATGAGATCCAGCCGCTGAGCGGCGACTTCTCCGGTAATCCGGCGGCGGAGCGCTTTATCGATAAAATGGTGCAGGAGCATGGCTTCAACCGTCAGCAGCTGCACAGCGTGCTGGCGCAAACCAAACGTCTCGACTGGGTGCTGCGCCTGATGGATCGCCAGGCGCCGACCCCCAGCTATCAGGGACCAACGGGGCCTAACGGCGCCTGGATTCGCTATCGCAATAAGTTCATTACGCCGGACAACGTGCAAAAAGGCGTGGCGTTCTGGAACCAGTATCAGGATGCGCTCCAGCGCGCGCAGCGCGAATATGGCGTGCCGCCCGAAATCATTGTCGGCATTATCGGCGTGGAAACCCGCTGGGGCCGCGTAATGGGCAAAACCCGTATTATCGACGCGCTGGCGACGCTCTCTTTCGCCTATCCACGTCGCGCGGAATATTTCACCAGCGAGCTGGAAACCTTTCTATTGATGGCGCGTAAAGAGGGCGACGATCCGCTGGATTTACGCGGCTCCTACGCGGGCGCGATGGGTTACGGCCAGTTTATGCCCTCATCGGAAAAGCTCTACGCGGTGGATTTCAACGGCGACGGCCACACTAACCTTTGGGACCCGGTCGACGCCATCGGCAGCGTGGCGAACTATTTCAAACAGCACGGCTGGCAGGCGGGCGAAACGGTCGCCATACCGGCCAGCGGACAGGCGCCTGGCCTGGAAACCGGCTTTAAAACCCGTTACAGCCTCGCAAATCTGGCCGCGGCGGGATTGCGTCCTCAGGCGCCGATCAACGGCAATCCGCAGGTCAGCCTGCTGCGCTTCGATATGGGCAAGTCTTATCAGTACTGGTACGGGCTGCCTAACTTCTACGTGATCACCCGCTATAACCACAGTAACCACTATGCGATGGCGGTCTGGCAGCTGGGCGAAGCGGTAGGGCTGGCGCGATAACAGAGGTTAAGAAGACGCTGCGCAGGGCCGTTTACAGCTGGCCTGATTTGCCAACGAAAACGGCTCCGCGAGCCATAAACCTGGCGTCTTTCTCAGTGTTTCATTATGGCCGCAGCCTGTTCCGCTGCGGCCTTTTTCATGGGTATGCGCTCGCGTTGAGCGCTTTCCGCGACGTTACCAGCAGACGAAGCCGCCGTCGACCAGCAGATCCACGCCGGTGCAAAATGAGGCCGCGTCGCTGGCGAGAAACAGCGCGGGACCTGCCATCTCGTCCACGCGCGCCATGCGTTGCATCGGCGTCTGGCTTTCAAAGGCCTGCGTCTGATGCACCATTTCAGGACGCGTATTCATCGGCGTCGCCGTATAGCCTGGGCTGATGCTGTTAACGCGAATGTTTTTATCTACCCACTCCATCGCCAGGCTTTTTGATAAATGGATCACGCCCGCTTTGGAGCAATTGTAGTGCGCCTGTTCCAGCCCGCGATTGACGATAACGCCAGACATGGAGGCGATATTGATAATCGAGCCGCCGCCCGACTGCGTCATCAGTTCCGCCTCCGCTTTACAGGCGTTCCAGACGCCGGTCAGGTTAATATCGATCACCTGCTGCCACTGTTCGCTTTCCATTTCCAGCGCTGGATTGGCGTTAGCGATGCCGGCAGCATTGACCGCCACGTCGAGACATCCATAGCGTTCTTTTACCGTGGCGATGGCGTCACGCAAGTCGGACAGCTGGCGTACATCGCCGGTAAAGGCGCAGGCGTCGCCCTCTATCTCTTCAATACGCTTCACGGTTTCAGCCAGCCCGCCATCCTGACGTAAATCGAAGCAGGCCACTTTCGCGCCCGCGCTGGCCAGGGCGATAGCGATAGTTTGTCCGATGCCGCTTCCGGCGCCGGTAACAAAAGCAACGCGTCCGGTCAGGCTGAACAGCTGCTGCGCAAAATCTTTCTTTATCATGGTCGATCTCTCGCTCAAGAGGTTATCAGCCGTCATGCGTCATGACATGATCAGGCCGCCGTCAACGTTAATGGTTTGTCCGGTGATATAGCGCGCATCGTCCGACGCCAGAAAAGCGACCAGACCGGCGACGTCTTCAGGTTTACCCGCGCGTTTCAGCGGGATGCCCTCAACCCATTCCGCCATCAGCTCGCCTTTACCGTAGCGCTTCTGTTCAGAGCTAAGAATCTCGCCCCAGACGCGATCGTTGTAGTCCCACATTTCGCTTTCAATAATGCCGGGGCAGAAGGCGTTGACGGTGATATTCCACGGCGCGAGTTCGTGCGCCAGGCTCTGCGTAATGCCGATCACGCCCATTTTGCTGGCGGCGTAATGCGGAGTGTAAATAAAGCCCTGACGCCCCTGACCGGAAGAGGTGTTAAGCAGGCAACCCTGATTCTGTTTAACCATATACTTTGCGGCTTCACGGCAGCAGAGCCAGACGCCGGTAGTGTTGACCGCCAGCACTTTTTCGAAATCCGCTTTCGGCATACGGTCAAAGTAATCAATGGTAATCACGCCTGCGTTCTGAATTGACACGTCAATCGTGCCGAAGCGTGCGGCCGCCTGCTCATAGAGCGCGCGAACCTGTTCTTCATCGGTGACATCCGCCTGTAAAGCGAGGATATCCGCCTGATAGCGCTGACGCAGCTGCGCCGCCGTCTCCTCCACGCGTTCTGAGTTCGACACCATCACCAGCCTGGCGCCGTCGCGCGCGAAGCGCTCTGCGATGCCGGCGCCGATGCCGCGGCACGCGCCGGTGATGACGACGGTCCTGTTATGGAAATCTCTTTGCATCTGTTCTCTCCTTATAGACGCCCGGCGGGAGAGCCCGGGCGGATGAATCGCTAGCCCGAAACGGTTGATTTGGCGGTCGTATTCATTTGCTCTTTGGACGCCTGGCGAACCTCATGGCGGCGCAATAAGATCACTTTGTTTTGCAGACGCTGCTGGAACTGATCGACCACGACGGCGGTGACGATGACGACGCCCTTAATCACCATCTGCCAGAAATCGCTGACGCCCATCATCACCATGCCGTCGGCCAGGAAAACAATCACGAAGGCACCGATGATTGAACCCGACACGCGCCCGCGTCCTCCGGCCAGCGCGGTGCCGCCCAGTACGGTGGCGCCAATGGCGTCCATCTCAAACATATTGCCGGTCATGGGGTGCGCGGTTTGCAGCTGAGAAGCGACGATCAGCCCCACCAGCGCGGCGCAAAGTCCCGAAAAGGCGTAAACGAAAACTTTCACCTTAACGATCGGCACGCCAGCAAGACGCGCGGCGGATTCATTGCCGCCGATGGCGTAGATATAGCGGCCAAGCGGTGTTTTGGTGGTGAGCCAGAAGCCCAGCAGCAGGAAGGCGAGCATCAGCCAGATGGGAAAATAGATGCCGAGCAGAGTGCCGGAACCGAGCGTGGCGAAACCGGTGTTGCCCAGCGCATCGATGCCGTTGAGATTGGCGTAAGTGCCGCCGTTGTTGAACAGCAGCGCGGCGCCTCTGGCGACGTACATCATGCCGAGCGTGCAGATAAAAGGCGCCACGCCGAAGCGGGTGATGACCGCGCCGTTAATCAGCCCGACCGCCACGCCGAACAGCGTGGTCCACAGGATCACTTCCGGCACGTTGAAAAAGATAATCTGTCCGTTCCAGAGCGGCAGGCCGTTGGTCAACAGCGCGCCCGCCACCATGCCGCAGATGCCGGCGACCGCGCCGACCGACAGATCGATGCCGCCCGTCAGGATCACTAACGTCATGCCGATAGCCAGCAGCGCGGTGATCGCCACATGCTGCGTCATAATCAGCAGATTAGAGAGCGTCAGAAAATTCGGCACCATCACGCTGAAGAAGGCGATAACCAGCAGCAGCGCAATAAAGGTTCTGGCCTTCAGCAGATACATATAAATCATATATTTCTGGTTCATAGGGAATTTCCGCCTGATTAATCTTGAGGAGTCGCCGCCGCGATCAGTTTTTCGCGGGTCGCCGCATGGCGCGGCAGATCGGCGGTAATACGGCCGTCGGCCATCACCAGAATGCGATCCGCAAGCGCCATCACTTCATCCAGCTCCGATGAGGAGAACATAACGGCAAGCCCCTCCTGCGCCATGTTGCCGATAAGGTGGTAAACGTCGGTTTTAGCGCCGACATCGATGCCGCGCGTAGGCTCATCCAGCAGCACGACCTGCGGTTGGGTCATCAGCGCCTTACCCAGCACCACCTTTTGCTGATTGCCGCCGCTCAGCGAGGTGATGGGCAGTTCAGGATCGCTGACCTTGATCGCCAGCTGGCGGATCATCTTGTTGACGCTGGCGCTTTCCTGCTGCGGATTCAACCATTTCCAGGCGCGGCGAAAGCCTTGCAGGCTGAAATCGGAAAGGGTCATATTGGACTGGATCGACATCATCTGAATCATGCCTTCGCCCTGACGATCTTCCGGCACCAGCGCCAGCCCTTTCTTTAAACGCGCCTGGAAGCGCGCCTTTTCCAGGCGCTGTCCGTTCAGCGCAATGCTGCCGCTCTGACAGGGCATCAGGCCGACCAGCCCTTTAAACAGCTCGGTGCGCCCTGCGCCGAGCAGGCCGTAGATGCCGATAACTTCGCCTTTACGCAGGCTAAAACTCACGTCGTTAAGCCTGTAGCCGCCGTTCTGATGCAGGGCGGTCAACCCGTTGACCTCCAGTACGGCGTCGCCCTGCGGCGCGGGTTGATAGTCGAAGTGTTTTTTCTTATCGCCGACCATCTGCTCAATAATCCACGGGATGGTGGCCTCGCTGACCTTGCGTTCGTCGATAAAGCGCCCGTCGCGGAAAATAGGGTAATGACTCCAACTTATTGATAGTGTTTTATGTTCAGATAATGCCCGATGACTTTGTCATGCAGCTCCACCGATTTTGAGAACGACAGCGACTTCCGTCCCAGCCGTGCCAGGTGCTGCCTCAGATTCAGGTTATGCC
>NZ_JANION010000211.1:0-3491 GCF_024610815.1 Mixta sp. | reverse complement strand
GGGTACATACCGGGCTGGATGTGTTAGGCGCCGTACCCATTGTCGGCGTGGTTGCCGATGGGGCTAATGCGGCAATTTATACTGCTGAAGGCGATTACGGCAACGCGGCATTGTCTGCGGCATCAGCCGCCGCAAACTTCGTGCCCGGAGGCGGAGCCGCATTCAAAGCGGGTAAGCTGGCGGCAAAAACAGGCAAAGCGCTGGAAGCGGCGAAAGCAGGAAAAGCCGTAGCAAAAGAAGGCGCAGAGCTGACTGAAAAGGCCATCGTAAAAAGCGAGAAAGCTGCTTTAAAAGCCGAAGGGAAGGTGGCAAAAGAGGAGACGGGATCGGTTTTACAGGCGAAGAAAGCTGGCAGCGAAAAAGGGGGCAGTAATAAGGGCAAAGGCGGCAAAAAACAGACAGAAAGCTGTAAAAATGGCCTGCTGATTGGTAACCCCGTGAACCCGCTGCTCGGCATTAAGGTACTGGCGGGAGATGATGATCTTGATTTTGCCTTTCCGGCCGCCGTGCCGCTTAACTGGCAACGTTATTACTATTCTGACGAGTTAGCGAATGGTTGGCTTGGACAAGGATGGTTTTTGCCTTTTTCGCCGGAAGTCCGCGAAACGGATGACGTTCTGCGTTATATCGATGAGCAAGGACGCGAAATCGATTTTCCTCGCATCGCTCCAGGCCTGCCAGCTCGCCTGCATCGCTATGAACAGCTTACCTTGTCGCAGCCGAAGCAAGGACTTTATCGTCTGTCGACCTCTGACGAACAACGTCACTGGCTGTTCAGCCAGGAAGTGGAGACTGGCCGCTTTTTGATGACGGCTATGGAAGATGCGCATGGCAATCAGCTTACTATCCATTACGACAGCAACAACTTGCCAGCGGAAATCATAGACAGCGCCGGACGTCGCTTTCTGATCCAGTTCGCCGAGCTTCGTCTATCGGATGGAGAGAATGTCAGGCGTATCGTCGCTGTAAGCTGCCGTCATCCTTCCGAGCCGGAGCTACCTGAAATGCTCTGCCGCTATGACTATTCGGAAGAGGGCGATTTAATTGCCGTGCGTAACGGTAAAGATGAAGTCGTCAGAGATTTCCGTTATCGCAACCATATTATGGTCGCGCATCGTCTGGCGGGCGAAATGGCCTGTTTTTATCACTACGACCGTCACGATGTACACGGCAAAGTGCTGGCGCACCGCAACAGCCTGGGGCAGACCTGGCAATTTGACTATCAGCCGAATGCCACGCTTGTTACTGATGTGCTCGGCCGCAAAACGCGTTACGAGTTCGATGATAATCATGAACTGACTGCGCTCGTTAATACTCAGGGAGGAATCACGCGTATTAAGCGTAATGCGCGCGGGCAAGCTATTGCGGTAACCGATCCGGCTGGGCGCATTACCCGTTATCGCTATGACGAACGCGGAAACTGTACGGCGGTAATTTCGCCGGATGGGGGAATGACGCGCATTGATTTTCACCCCCACTGGAACAGGCCGGTGCGTATTACCGATATGCTCGGCGCATCGCGTGAATTTACCTGGGATGTGGCAGGTAACCTGATACGTGAAATGGATGAGCTGGGCCGTATCACAGAATATAACCATGATGATGCCGGTAATCTGGTCCGCATTCGCGATGCGGCATCGGGTATTCAGACGTTTACCTGGAATGCGGCGGGTTTCCTTTTATCCCATACGGACTGTTCTGGCCGTACAACGCAGTACAGCTATGACAAATATGGTTGGCTTAAAAGCCGCACTGATGCGGCGGGCAACATCACAACATGGCAACACAACGCTGACGGCTTGCCGGTAAAGGTGTCTCACGCTGATGGCGGTACGGAAATATATGATTATGACCGTTATCGTCGTCTGGTGAGCTTTACCAGCGCCGAAGGCCAGCGCACCCACTGGGAGCTGGGCGGCGATGGTTTGCCTGAGGCGCGTATCGATGCATTGGGTCACCGCATCACTTATCAATATGATGAAGCGCGCCGTCTTACGGGGTTGGTTAATGAAAACGGCGTGCGCTATGAGATGGCCTGGGACGCGCTGGATAATCTTATTCGCGAGTGCGGCTTCGACGGTCGTCAGACCGAATATGAATATGACGCCAGCGGCTGGCCCGTTGCGCGTAAAGAATATGGCAACACCGGAAAGGAAAGCGTCATTCAGACGCGCTGGCAGCGTGATGCAGCCGGACGTCTGCTGGAGAAGCTGGTGGCCCAGGGCAGTAAACGTCAGTGGCAGCGCACCCGTTATCGTTACGATGCAAACGGTCGCCTTATCACCGGGATTAACTCAGGCGGACGCGTAGAGCTGGAATGGGATGCTGCCGGTCAGCTGCTAAGAGAACAAACGCTGACGCGTGGTAAAAGCGTCATTCTGCAACATCAGTACGACGAGCTGGGCAACCGTACTGTTACCACTTTGCCTGACGGTCGTGAAATCAGGCATTTTTATTACGGCAGCGGGCATCGCATTCAGGTGAACTGGGGCAGGCGGGTTATCAGCGAGAGCGGGCGTGATGCCCTGCACCGGGAAGTACGCCGCACCCAGGGCATACTGACCAGCGAATATGTATACGATGAGGCGGGCCGCCTGATAAGCCAGCGGGCGAGTTACAAAAATCAATTAGTGGTAGGACGTGAATATGCGTGGCGGCGCGACGGGCAGCTGAAGCAGATGACAGACAGCCACAGCGGCGCGCACCGCTACGGCTATGACGCACTGGGCAGGCTCACACAGGCCGAAGGCGAACGGTTTGCCTTCGACCCCGCCCATAATCTGCTGGAGCAGGAGAAGGCGCCGCCGCTGAGGGATAACCGCCTGCGGGTGCTCGGCGACTGCCGCTGGAACTACGACGCACACGGCAACGTCACGGAGAAACGCGCCGGCCGCCATACCGCGCAGCGTTTTCACTGGAACGCAGAGCATCAGCTGGAAGCGGCGGTGACCCGGCGTAACGGCACGGAGCAGCGAACCCGTTACGGCTACGATGCGTTCGGACGGCGCAGCTGGAAGCAGGACGCCTTCGGGGTGACGCGCTTTATCTGGGACGGCAACCGGCTGCTGAGCGAGGAGCGGGGCGAACGTCAGCACATCTGGATTTATGAGGATGAGGGCTTTGTGCCGCTGGCGCAAATCAGCACGCGGCGCGGGGAAAGTGAGCATGACGCGCAGGTGTACTGGTATCACACCGACCAGGCGGGGCTGCCGCGTGAACTGACGGGCGTGACGGGCGGGGTGGCATGGCGGGCAGATTACCGCGCCTGGGGCAGAACCGTGCGGGTAGAAGCGGGGCGGGAGGACGCAGGGCCGGTGCATCAGCCGCTGCGTTTTCAGGGGCAGTATTACGATGCGGAAACCGGTTTGCACTATAACCGGTTCAGGTACTATGATCCGGATGCGGGACGTTTTATCAGCCAGGATCCGATAGGGCTGGCGGGGGGACTGAATCTTTACCAGTATGCGCCGAATCCGCTGACGTGGATTGAT
>NZ_JANION010000210.1:0-6571 GCF_024610815.1 Mixta sp. | reverse complement strand
CCTGGCTCTATTCTGGCGGTGCTGGCCATGACGCCGAAAGGCGCCTACTTCGCCAATATCGCGGCGATCGTCGCGGCTTTCGCCGTCTCCTTCGTGGTTTCCGCCGTACTGCTGAAAACCAGTAAAGTAAAAGACGAAGACGATATCGAAGCGGCCACTCGTCGCATGCAGGATATGAAAGCGCAGTCTAAAGGCCAGGCGGGCGCGCCTGCCGCGGCCAGCGCCGGTCTGAACGGCGATTTAAGCCACGTGCGTAAAATCATCGTCGCCTGTGACGCCGGTATGGGCTCCAGCGCCATGGGCGCTGGCGTGCTGCGTAAGAAAGTGCAGGACGCGGGACTGACGCAGATCTCCGTCACCAATACCGCTATCAACGCCTTGCCGGGCGACGTCGACCTGGTGATCACGCATCGCGATCTCACCGAACGCGCCATGCGCCAGGCGCCGCATGCGCAGCATATCTCGCTGAATAACTTCCTCGACAGCGGTCTTTATAGCGACCTGACCTCGCGTCTGGTAGACGCGCAGCGCAGCGTGGAACACCGTGAAAAGGTTAACGCGGCCCTGAGCGACAGCTTTGAGAGCAACAACGAGCATCTGTTTAAGCTGGGCGCCAGCAACGTATTCCTCGGCCAGCAGGCCGCCAGCAAAGAAGAGGCGATCCGCTTCGCCGGTGAGCAGCTGGTGAAAGGCGGTTATGTTGAGCCAGAATATGTCGACGCGATGCTGGAACGTGAGAAACTGACGCCGACCTACCTGGGTGAATCCATCGCGGTGCCGCACGGTACGGTTGAAGCGAAAGATCGCGTGCTAAAAACCGGCGTGGTGTTCTGTCAGTATCCGCAAGGCGTGCGCTTCGGCGAAGAGGAAGATGACATCGCCCGTCTGGTGATCGGCATCGCCGCTCGCAATAACGAGCACATCCAGGTCATCACCAGCCTGACCAACGCGCTGGATGACGAAAGCGTAATTGCGCGTCTCGCCACCACCAACAGCGTGCAGGAAGTGCTGGATCTGCTTACCGGTCAGCCAGCCTGATCTGACGCATACGCTGAGGGGCCGCTCTGCCCGGCCCCTTCTTCGGGCAAGGTGGACTTGCCCCTTTCTCTTTTTTTGAAGGTTATCGCAACGATGAAAGCATTACATTTCGGCGCCGGTAATATCGGTCGTGGTTTTATCGGCAAGCTGCTGGCGGACGCTGGCATTGAACTGGTGTTTGCCGACGTTAATCAGGCGGTGCTGGACGCGCTGAACGCCCGTCACCAGTACCCGGTGCATGTGGTCGGCGAGCAGGCGCAGGTAGAAATGGTGACCGGCGTCAGCGCCGTCAACAGCACCAGCGAAGAGGTGATTACGCTGATCGCCGAGGTTGATATCGTTACCACGGCGGTTGGCCCGCAAATCCTCGCGCGTATCGCTGACAGCATCGCGCGCGGCCTGGCCAAACGCAGTGATAGCGCTAATACCCGCCCGTTAAACATTATCGCCTGTGAAAATATGGTGCGCGGCACCAGTCAGCTGAAAGCGCATGTGCTGGCCGCGTTGCCGGAGCAGTATCACGCCTGGGTCGAGGAGCATGTCGGCTTCGTCGATTCCGCCGTTGACCGCATCGTGCCGCCGGGCGAAGCGGGCAGCAGCGATCCGCTGGAAGTGACCGTCGAGACCTTCAGCGAGTGGATCGTCGATAAAACCCAATTTAAAGGCGAACTGCCCGCCATTCCGGGCATGGAGCTGACTGATAATCTGATGGCGTTCGTCGAGCGCAAACTGTTTACGTTGAATACCGGCCATGCGATCACCGCTTATCTGGGCCAGCTGGCGGGGCACCAAACCATCCGCGACGCCATTCTCGATCCGGCGGTGCGCGCGGTGGTGAAAGGAGCGATGCAGGAGAGCGGCGCGGTGCTGATCAAGCGCTACGGCTTCGACGCACAGAAACATGCCGCCTATATCGAAAAAATCCTGACCCGCTTTGAAAACCCATACCTGAAAGATGACGTCGAGCGTGTTGGCCGCCAGCCGCTGCGCAAGCTGAGCGCGGGCGATCGCCTGATCAAGCCGACGCTCGGCACGCTGGAGTATCAGCTGCCGCACGATAACCTGGTGAAAGGCATCGCCGCCGCCATGCGCTACCGCAGCGCACAGGACCCGCAGGCGCAGGAACTGGAGGCGCTCCTGGAAAAAGTGGGCCCGCAGGCGGCGCTGGCGCAGGTTTCTGGCCTGGATGCCGACAGCGAAGTGGTCGCAGCAGTGGTTAAGGCCTATAACGCAATGCCATAATGCGCACGCTCCCGATGCTGAATAACGGCGAGCAACAAGGGCACAGCCTGGCTGTGCCCCCGCGCAGAATGATAAATGTACAGGCAACAATGGAAGAGAAGCAGGCTTTTGAAAATCGGGTGCTGGAGCGACTGAATGCCGGACGCTCGGTAAGAAGCTTCCTGATTGCCGCCGTTGAACTGTTGACCGAAGCGGTCAACCTGTTGGTGCTTCAGGTGTTTCGCAAGGATGACTATGCGGTGAAATATGCCGTCGAGCCATTACTGCTCGGCGACGGGCCGCTGGGCGAACTGTCGGTGCGGCTGAAGCTGATTTACGGTCTCGGCGTGATCAGCCGCCATGAATATGAAGACTGCGAACTGCTGATGGCGCTGCGTGAGGAGCTAAACCACGACGGCACCGAATACCGCTTCAGCGATGACGAAATTCTTGGGCCGTTCGGCGAGCTGCATTGTGTCAGCGCCTGGCCGCCCCGCCCTGACTTTTCCAGCGACGATGAACAGCTGCGCGCCATGCAGCAGCAGCGCTATCAACAGGTGCTGCGCTCAACGATGGTGCTCTCCCTGACGGAGCTTATCTCACGCATCAGCATGAAGCAGGCTTTCAAAAAGTAGCCCCGCCCTTTTCCGCTTTTCGTGTATCATATCGATTAATCATCAGTACAGGTAACCGTCATGAAAGAGCAGGAAAAAGCCGAAATCAAGCGCCTCAGCGACCAGCTGGATGCGCTCAATCGTAAAGAGCCGATGTTGCTGGAATCGGGCGATGCGGAGAAACTCGGCGCGCTGCTGAAAGAAAAAGAGACGCTGATCGCCGAGATCGAACGTCTGCGCGACGTGCGCGATCAAAAGCTGAGCAAAGAAGCGCAGAAGCTGCAAAAGCTGCCGTTCAGCCGCGCCATCACCAAAAAAGAGCAGGCGGATATGGGCGCCCTGAAGAAAAGCGTGCGCGGCCTGGTGGTGGTACATCCGATGACCGCGCTGGGCAAAGAGATGGGCCTGAAAGAGATGACCGGCTACGCGCCAAAACCTTTCTGATCCTGCTGGCCGGATTGATTACATCCGGCCACGCTCTTCCTCCACCGCTTCAGAAAGCTGTTTTTCCAGCATATCCATAAATTCATAGCGACGGCGATATTCGGCGCGCTTTTTACTGGCTATCTCCTCAAGCGGCTTGCGCGGCATCGCCAGCGGCAGCTGATAAAGACCGCTCTTCAACGCCTCCCCGTTCAGCGACAGCCAGAACTCGCTATAGCTGGCGTGAAACACCTCTTTTTTGCTGTGCCGATAGCGCAGGCTGCGGAAAACGTGAGTATCGTCGCCGACCGCCTGGATCTGCGTCACTCCGCAGCGCGCAGCCAGATAAAACAGCGTCTCCATCAATACGCGCTTGGGAAAAAGTCCGTGGCCCGCTTTGGTGGCATCGCGGATAATGCTGGCATCCACCGTTTTACGCGGCCCCTGCAACCCGCCGATCAGCAGTCCCAGCCTGCCCGCCTGCTGTAAAAACGAGAACGAGAGCGATGCGATGGTAATGCCGTTATAGAGCAGCACCAGCGTAACTTCGCCTTCGCGATCGAAACGGCCGGTGCTGCAAACCACGTCAAACCGTTCATCATTTTTGCCGTGCAGACTCGCCACCGTCTGATCGACCGGCGATAAGAACAGCTGGTAAAGCGCGCGCGGCAGCTGCTGAACGGTGCCGTAGTGATCGAGCAGCGCCTGGGCGCGCTGCTTAACGCTAAAATGCGCGCACAGATAGGGGCGATGGATTTTCGCCGGCAGCAATCCCTGAATAGTCAGCGCCTGACGCATCGCCGGCAGCCGCGACATCTGTTCCATATAGGAAAAGGTGGTGACGGGAAAAGCCAGCGAGCGCAATAAAAACTTGGTGCGGAAGCGGCGGCATTCCCACAGTTTATTTGGCTTAAATTGACCACGCGTTAACTGAAAAAAAAGCGAGCCGGTAGAAACCTCCGGCGTTGGGCTATGTGTAATCGTCGACATGCTATTTATTAATATGAAAGAACCATGCGCCAATATTAAGATGCCAAATATCAACAGGACGTTAATATCTGGCCAATAGATTTAGCGAAAAGATTATTTTTATTAAGGGCGCCGTTATTTCATAAAGGAATTAAACGAAGGTTAAATGAAAGGGTTTTTCAAAATAAAAAACGGCGGAGCTGCTGCCCCGCCGGTGAATAATTCATGCACTGCTAAGCAGGCTTATTTTGCATTGGCGAAACGCGCAGCCGCTTCGTCCCAGTTCACTACGTTCCAGAACGCTTTGATGTAGTCAGGACGTTTGTTCTGATACTTCAGGTAGTAAGCGTGCTCCCATACGTCCAGGCCCAGAATCGGGTAGCCGGAAGCGCCGGAGATCGCTTCGCCCATCAGAGGGCTGTCCTGGTTAGCGGTAGAGACCACCGCCAGCTTGTCGCCTTTTTTCACCAGCCACGCCCAGCCTGAACCAAAGCGGGTCGCTGCGGCTTTCTCGAACTCTTCCTGAAACTTCTCAACGCTGCCGAAATCTCTTTCGATAGCGGCTTTCAGGTCGCCCTGCAGAGTGGTGCCGGTTTTCAGGCCCTTCCAGAACAGGCTGTGGTTATAGTGGCCGCCTGCGTTATTGCGCAGTACGGTTTTCTTCTCTGCCGGAACCTGATCCAGTTTGGTGATCAGCTCGTCAACCGGCAGGTCGGCGAATTCGGTGCCTTCCAGCGCTGCGTTAGCGTTGTTAACGTAGGTCTGGTGGTGTTTGGTGTGATGGATTTCCATCGTCTGCTTGTCGAAATGCGGTTCCAGTGCGTCGTATGCGTAAGGCAGGGATGGCAGTGAATAACTCATGTTCATCATCTCCATTTATTGTAGGAGCGGCACTTTTCGTTGTAAGCACCGCGTAAGCAGTCGGATCATTATAGTTAAATTAGTGATCGGGAAAAGGATAATCAATGCCCCTCTCGTTATAAGGTTATACCAGAGTGGACGAACAGGCCCGATAAAGCCAACTATTTGAAAAGACAAAAAAGCGACGCAAAGCATCCAGTGCCGTCGACGGGATCGGCGCATAACGCCTTATAGCGATCTGCGACAGCAGCGCAAGCGTCTTTTCCGACGCGCCAACACGTCGGATTAATAAAACCCGTTCGGTGTTGGCGCTGCGCCATCGTGATAAAAGCGAATCAGGTTTAACCGGCGCGAAAAGCCGCCCTTGCGGCGCGGCGCTTTACGTTGACGGCTCAGGACTGCGCTGCTGAATTTATCAACCGCTGCGGATGGGTATAAATCGTCGCGCGTCCCGGTTTGCTGAAGCCCACCAGCGTCAGATTGCTGCGCTCCGCGACTTCCACCGCCAGGCGGGTGGCCGCCGATACGGCAAACAGAATTTGCACGCCGCACATCGCCGATTTTTGCACCATCTCATAGCTGGCGCGGCTGGAAACCAGCGCCGCGCCGCGCTGCCAGCCGCGACGGCTGCGGTAGCCGAGCAGCTTGTCCAGCGCCACATGACGGCCCACATCTTCGCAGCCGCCCGTCAGCTGCCCTGCCTCATCGATCCAGGCCGCCGCATGGGTGCAGCCGGTCAGCTGGCCGACCGGCTGAAACGCTTTCAGCTGGCGCAGCGCTTTATCCAGCAGGCTGAGATCGAACGTCTGGCTGAATGGCAGCGGCTGAATCGGCTTGCCGATCTCATTTAGCTGTTCGACGCCGCAAACGCCGCAGCCGGTGCGACCGGCCATCGCGCGCCGCTGTTCTTTCAATGCCATAAAGCGACGGCTGGAGAGCTCGATCTGCACTTCGATACCGTTGTAGCCCGGCACCACATCCATGCCGTAAATTTCCTCCGGTGCTGCGATAATGCCCTCCGAGAGCGAAAAACCGAGCGCAAAGGCTTCAAGATCTTTCGGCGTGCTCATCATCACCACATGGGAAATACCGTTATAAACCAGCGCCACCGGCACCTCGTCGGCAAGCCAGTCGTGTCGGGTTTCCATTAGCGCATCACGTTGCCACACCTGCGCTTCGCTTGCTCCCGTGAAGCTGCTTACAGCTTCGTCGCTTTGTTGATCATGGAATTTCAATTTACGTCTACCTGGTTATAACAACCACACAGATTAAGTGGTAATCTTAGGCCGCTTATGAATTTGAGATGTGCCCGGCAATTCTGAACCTGTGCCCCGCTCAGCGCAAAAAAATCGCTGCACAAAAAATGCGAATCATGCCTGCGCCACGCTTTTCCCTGCTAAAGGCAAATATATTTAATATAAATAAACGCCAGAACCCTGCTATTT